>NZ_JAPVYF010000019.1:0-43487 GCF_041431705.1 Streptococcus sp. 27098_8_74 | reverse complement strand
AAAGAACATCCTGAAGCTCGTGCAGAGGATTTGATTCATGCCTTTTCTGATGATAGCATCGACATGATTCTATGTGCCATTGGTGGAGACGATACCTATCGCTTGCTACCCTACCTCTTTGAAAATGACCAACTACAAAAGGTTATCAAACCAAAGATTTTTCTCGGTTTCTCGGATACAACCATGAACCACCTCATGTTGCATAAGCTAGGGGTCAAGACTTTTTACGGCCAATCATTTTTAGCCGACATTTGTGAGTTAGACAAAGAAATGTTGCTACATTTTCTAAAAACGTTCTAATGTAAAGTCTTTCCTTAGAATCCCGAGGTTTTGTCCTTGAATCCAAGTTGTTTTTCTGTTATACTAATAAAGTAATAAGGAGAAATATATATGACTAAACAGAGAATTAATCAAGTTGTTGGTTCAATTGGTGCCTTTATCGGGATTATTGTATTTATAGCCTACATCCCTCAAATTTTTGCCAATTTACAAGGGAACAAAGCTCAACCATTCCAACCTTTATCAGCAGCTGTCTCTTGCTTAATCTGGGTCATTTATGGATGGACAAAAGAGCCTAAGAAAGACTGGGTTCTAATCATTCCAAACTCAGCCGGGGTTATCCTTGGCGGACTGACTTTCCTTACTGCTCTATAAGAATACAACTACTATAAAAAGCAACCACATCGAGCGGTTGCTTTTTTACTATTTTCTCGATCTAAAAGTCTTCTTCTGACTCTAATTCTTGTTGTTTTATCTCATCTCCTGTGATAAGATAGGCTCAATCTATTTTCAGGAGGGTCAAGACATGGTTTCTACTATTGGTATTGTGAGCTTATCTAGTGGAATTATCGGTGAAGACTTTGTCAAGCACGAAGTGGACTTGGGTATTCAACGTCTCAAGGACCTGGGACTCAATCCTATCTTTTTGCCCCATTCACTAAAAGGCTTAGATTTTATCAAAGAACATCCTGAAGCTCGTGCAGAGGATTTGATTCATGCCTTTTCTGATGATAGCATCGACATGATTCTATGTGCCATTGGTGGAGACGATACCTATCGCTTGCTACCCTACCTCTTTGAAAATGACCAACTACAAAAGGTTATCAAACCAAAGATTTTTCTCGGTTTCTCGGATACAACCATGAACCACCTCATGTTGCATAAGCTAGGGGTCAAGACTTTTTACGGCCAATCATTTTTAGCAGACATTTGTGAGTTAGACAAAGAAATGTTGCCATATAGCCTCCACTACTTCAAGGAATTGATTGAGACGGGAAGAATCTCGGAAATTCGCCCTAGTGACGTTTGGTATGAGGAACGGACTGATTTTAGTCCCAAAGCCTTGGGAACACCTCGTGTCAGCCATGCAAATACAGGTTTTGACTTGTTACAAGGCAATGCTAAGTTCGAGGGGGAAATCCTCGGCGGTTGCCTCGAATCCCTCTACGATATTTTTGACAACTCTCTACACGCAGATAGCACAGACCTCTGCCAAAAATACAAACTTTTCCCTGACTTATCCGACTGGGAAGGAAAGATTCTATTGCTAGAAACAAGTGAAGAAAAGCCTGAACCTGATGATTTCAAAAAAATGTTGCAAACTTTAAAAGAAACTGGGATATTTGAGGTCGTCAGTGGACTCTTGGTCGGGAAACCTATGGATGAAACCTTCTATGACGACTATAAAGAGGCACTATTGGATATCATTGATAGCAATATCCCAATTGTCTATAATCTGAATGTCGGACACGCAACTCCAAGAGCGATTGTTCCCTTTGGAGTCCACGCCCACGTAGATGCAAAGAAGCAAGTCATTCGCTTTGACTATAACAAAGAAAGCTGAGATAAGACTCTCAGCTTTTTTTAGAAAGTAGGAGTATCTTAGTTGCTATAAAGCATGACACTTTAAGTGGATAATACTCCTGTATTTCTAAGTTCATCCAGTCTATCAGATTGATTGAGACTCAAGGGAGTGGGACAAGGAACAATTTTTAAAAAGTTGTTCGGTCCTACTCCCTTTTTTCCTATTTTATAGTCTCTTTATTTGTGATAATATAGTATAGTGAAAAAAACTAGACTGGAATAACTTTACTCTTTTGGAGTTTTATGTGACAGCGATGAATGGAGACAATCTAAGCGGCTGCCTGTTTGGAGCTATAGCCAAGAAAACTCAAAATGAGGAATGAGGAATGAGGCTAGAAGGGAAATTGTTATGAGAAAAAAAGCGATTGGTATTGATTTAGGAACAACGAATTCCGTTATGGCTGTTGTTCGTGAAGATGTGCCAGAGATTATTCCGATGGGGACGAATGACGATCAGGTCTTACGTTCAGCGGTTTACTTCTCAAATATTAGTGGCCAAAACCATGTATCTTTTGGTAAAGAAGCCATCGAGCGTGGGACAGAAATCGGAAGTACAGAAAACTTTAAGTTTGACTTCAAACGTGACATCGGGCGTCCGATTGCTAGTGATACACCAGACCACACACGTGTCAATTCTATTATTCTTTCGGCCTTGGTTTTGAACGAATTCCGTAAACGCGCCTATGTCGTTGGTCAGGAGATGGGACAAGCAGACGGTATCAAGGATGCTGTTATCACAGTGCCTGCCTACTTTACATCAGATCAACGTGCGGCAACTAAGAATGCTGGTCGTATTGCAGGATTTAATGTCTTGCGTATTATCAATGAGCCTACAGCTGCGGCCATTGCCTATGCCCACACTAAAAATGCTCAAGGAAATGTCTTGGTCTTCGACCTTGGTGGAGGAACTTTTGACGTTACCATCATGCGCGTGGCTGATCATGCCTATGATATTTTGGCAACTGACGGGAATTCACGCCTTGGTGGGATTGACTTTGATAAGCGTCTTGTGGGCTACATCATGCAGGAGTTGGAAAAACAAGGGGTCAATATGACTAACCTTTCCGAGAAGGAAAAAATTCAACTTCAATATAAGGCTGAGCAGATTAAGACTAGTCTATCTGTGAATGACCAAGCTCTCTATGAGCACTATGTCAATGGTCAAGGTTACGGTGTCTTGATTACTCAAGCGATTTTCAATGAAATTACCTTGGACCTCCTCAAAGATACTGAAATCAAGGTGCAATCTACTCTTCAAGCATCTGGCTTAAAATGGGAAGAGATTGACCATATTCTCCTTGTGGGTGGGTCAACACGTATGCCAATGATTCGTCAAATGATTCGTTTGATGAGTGGTTTGGAGCCTAAGTTTGACCTTAATCCAGATACCATCGTGGCACAGGGAGCTTCTATTTTGGCTGACCTTATCGTCAATAACGAGGTTAGCTTCTCTGAACATCAGGATGGTAAGACAACTGAGACAGATAGAGTGGTTGTCAAGGATGTGACCTCTCAGGGAATCGGTCTGCTCTTCAAGAAAAATCCAAACAAAAACTACAGCTTTGTGGGTGACTACTATAATAGTGTCGTGGTTCCACGTAACTCGGTCTTACCTTTGGCTGTTACCAAGGATCTCTTTGCGGTCGTGGATGGACAGAGTAAGTTTAAACTTCGTATCACAGAAGGAAATTATGAAAATCCATTTGCTGTGAAGATTTTGGGACAAGTGGAAGGGCAAGTGCCACAACCTCGTCAGAAAGGTGAGCTCTTGGCACAAGTCACCTATGCCTTTGACTCAGAACAAATTGTTACCGTGACAGTGTCGGACCCTCGAAGCAATACTGTTGTGGCACGCTTTTCAGTCAATGCACAAGTCAACCAAACCCAAGAAGTGGTTAAGGAAGATTTGTCAGAACTTCAAGCTATTTTTGCTAAATTCATCTCATGATAGACTACTACAAAGCAATTGATACAGAGACAGGACAGGAAGTGCCCTATTTAAGAGAGGTCAGTAACCGTATCTCTCCAGAGATGTCGGCTCAAGATTGTTTCGTGGCTCTTTCCTTTTTACGTGAGGAGCTGGAGGAGCTCTGGACAAATGGTACCTTGGATAAAGAAGGGGATCGTTTGCGCAGTGAACTCTACACGATTCGCTCAATCTTTTTCTCAGACCATGAGAAGTTACAATATGACCGAAAACTCAGACAGGCTCAGAGAAAGGCCTTGGAAGTTGACAAGGGGACGGCCACTGATGCTAGCAATCTATCAGCTAAAAAGGAAATCCCTTTTGAACCTGTTGCGGTGACTCAGACTAAAGAGTCACCTCTTAAAAATTACCTCTTTGCGGCCTTCGCCTTTGTGATTCTACTAAGCTTGATTCTCTTCTTCAATATCAATGTCATCGTTCTTATTATCGGAGCCATTCTAATTGTGGCTTTGATGTTACTTATGTCTTAGGAGATATTAATGGAAACCAATCAATTAACATTTGAACATATCTGTTTCAAATATAAGGGAAATGATAACCAGCTCTTTACAGATTTGGATGTTACTATGGAGACTGGTCAAGTTGTCGGTATCTTGGGTGCTTCTGGTTCAGGGAAAACAACTTTAACAGAGATTCTCCTAGGCCAGCTTAAACCGACTTGCCAACAATTTCGTATTTTAGAAAATGGTAAACCTGTGACTGCGGGTTCACGCTCTTGGTCCTATGTACCCCAACAAAATCTCCTACGTGAGTACCTCAAGGTATCTGAGACCTTTGATTTTTATGCGGACCACCATCTGAAAGGGAGTGGTAAGCTGACTAAAAAGCATCGCATTGCAGGCATCATGGATGATTTAGGGTTGACGGAATTTGCCAATAAGAAGATCTCAGAGCTTTCTGGTGGGCAAAAACGTCGTGTCTCTATTGGTATCGAGCTTCTTAGCCCTAGTCCCTACTTTATCCTTGATGAGCCGTCTTCAGGTTTGGATGCCCTTAGTGATCGTAATCTCTTACGTACCTTGAAAATCTTGGCTAAATCAGCTAACAAGTCTATTGTGGTTATTACTCACAATACAGAAAATTTGGCTATTTTTGACAAGATCATCTTCTTGTCTAAGGGACGTCCGACATTTGCAGGAACCTATGAAGAGTTGCTTTTGGAATACAAGACTAGCGATCCGTATATGATTCGTAAATATATGGATATGAATATCGCAGATGTCTACCAAGAGCTCAATGCTTCAACACGTATTTACAAGATTTAGGGAGATTTATGAACGCAGCATTACGATTAAGTTGGTATAAATTTAAACACCACTACATGGATTTTGTGAAGGTTCTTCTGGGCATTGTCGCTTTTGAAGGCTTAATTCTCTATATCCAAGACAAGGGATTTTTGAAAGATTTCGAAACAACTCGAATGACCCTCTTTCTCTTGCTTTTCTCAACCAGTCTCTTGATTGTGGTTCAAAACAGTATTTATATTTCTAAGGAACGCTCGGTCCTCAACCGTGACTTTTTCTCAGGTTTGAGTCGTTCAGCCTTCGCCTTGGCTAGTATGGGGATTCACGCCTTCTTTGCCGTTTTGGAAACCATTGTCTTTATCCTATCTTACTCTGTCTTTAGTAAGTTCTTTGACAAGGAATTTCCAGATGCTGGTCATATTTTTGGTTCCTACCGTTGGGAAGTTGGGATTACAGTGCTCCTGGTTTTCTTGGCGTCGCATTTTATTGCCCTCTTTATCTCAGCCTTGGTTGGCAAATCTGAGATTACCTCTGTTATCCTAGCAGTCGTTGTGGGTATCATGCAATTTTCATTGTCGGGAACTATCCTGTCTTTGCCCAAAGCCATTGATTGGGTACAAAAATTTATCTATCTTGGTTATGGCCACAAGCTTTTTGGGATTTCTAGTGACTTGTCAGACTTGCCATCGAGCTTGGCTAAGTACGGAGTCCCAGTCCCTAAGAGCCAGTTGGAGGCCTTTCAAGGGTCTACAGGCGAATTCTGGGGACAATGGTGGGCCTTGGTGCTTCATTGCCTCGTTTATGCCCTACTCTTTTTCGTCACACTTCAGAAGAAGGAGAAATAAATGCAACAATATGATGAATGGCTGATTGACTTCCAAGTGCAGCATGGTCGCAAGCCAAGTGATAAGGAAGTCGCAGAAGCTGCTAAGACTGGTTTTGCTCTTTCTAGTGGCTTGAGCAGACAGAAAAATTCTAAATTCAGACAAGTTTTGTCTAAGGTTGGTTTGGGTGATCTCAAGTTTAGCTGGTTTTTAGTTTTGGAAATTTTGCTCTTGATTTGTATTGCTCTCTTTGGCTATGTTGTTGGCTATCTATTTATCTAGGAGGACCTCATGAAACAGTTTAAACATAAAAAGTTTATCGGTTTAGCCTTGATTGTCTTTTTGGTCTTCATGGTACTTGGAAAATACACTCAGAGCACGGCTTTTACATCGTCTTCAAGAGTTTATGCCACAACCGTTGTCGATAAGAATACCGGGAACAAGGTGCGTTTTGAAGTTCGTAAGATCAAGGGAGACAAATACGAAGTCAAAAATACGGAGACCGGGGATACTTATCAGGCTAATGCCCAATCCGGCGAAGACCGTTCTTTGAGCTTTAAGTTGCCTGGAACTAACGGTAGCTCAGACGGTACTATCCGTATCACACCAAGTATGGTACCTGGAGGAGATGCGAAGGTTGAAATGACTGAATCAGACACCTATACTCAGGTTGAGGGAGGCTCTGAAGTCGTTGAGTCTAGCGAGGCTTCGTCTAGTTCTTCAAGTAGCCAAGTTAAAAGCATTATTAAGGATATTTTGGAATCAAGTAGTTCATCCTCAGGTAGCGATGCAAGCTCAGAATCGTCTTCTAACGATCCAAATAAGCCAAATGCAGATATCAAGACTAAGACCGATGTCAATGGTGATAAGGAAACCACTTATATTGCAGACTATTCGACTGAGGACATTAAGTCTATCACGGAAGCTTTTGGGAAATGGCTCTATCAGTCTGATTATGCCAAGGATGCTGTTTTAGTTCAAAGCAGCTTTGACAGCATCACCAAGGTCAATGATGGTAGTCCAACCTTCCTGTCATTTAAGGCACCTAAAGAAAAAGGTAGCAGCCAAACGATTACCATCCTTGCTAATCTCATCAATGCGGATGGCTATGAACATATTACTGGTGTTCCAAGTGGTATCATCAATGGCAAGGAAGTCTCAAACTATGATTTCAAGGACTATAAAAACACGGTTGATTCCTTTACTTTAGGGATTAATGACAATAGTGGTAAGACCGCAGACTATAGTCCAAGATCATCCTTCCGTCTTTATACCTTGAAGGATAAGAAACATGCTATGTATGAAGACGATGCTGCTGAACAAAAAGCCCTCTTTAAGGACTTCTCAGCTGATGATAAGACTGGTGGCAATTATAATGGCTACAACAAGCTCTATAAGGATTTGGTTGACCAAGATAAGGATTCTTACCAAATTGTTCTCGGCTCTAATGGTACTGTTTACTATGTGACGAACTACTGGAAGGGCAATTACGATAAGAAGGCTGTTCAGACCTATAAGGTAGCACCAGATGATATGCAAGAGGCTTACCAAGAGTTGCTCAAGCATTACTCTAGTGCTAGCACATCTGAAAGCTCAGAATCTTCAAGTTCTTCACAAACATCGGAGTCATCATCAAGCTCATCAGAGGCCAAAACAGAATCAAAAACGGAAACCAAGACCGAACAAACAGGCATGGATGTTAATGCTATCAAGGATAATAACTTCCAAAGCCTCGAAGGGACTTGGAAGAATGGGAATGGTAATAGTTTGACATTTTCTAAGGATCAAGTAACTGCACCAACAGATTATGAGGTTCAAAATGCTAATTCCAGTCTTGAAAATGGCTACCTGAGAGCGAGCCTAAGAACAGGAATGTATGGCGCAATAATCTTTTTCATCCCTAAAGGTACGACATTACCGAATGTGTCAGGAAATAATCCTGATGCTTCAGATAATACTAAAGACCGTATTTTGATTACCCAGTCAGCATCACCACAATCTGACGCCAAACAATTCTACTACAAGGCTGACTAGACTTTAGGCTTAAAAGTAAGTCTCAAAAAAGTAGTTTTATAATCTAAAAGTTGAGATAAAATTGTCTCAACTTTTTATGTTACATTTGTAACTTTAATTTAATAGTAAGTCTATCTTCTATAAATAAATGGATTCTTAGAGGTATTGTAGACCTTAATAGAAAATTAATTATTGTGAAAACTTACAAAAAGCTATATAATGAGTAGTGTTGTAAAAAGGGCTTCCTAGGGGATTTTTGAGGAAGTTTCTTAAATCAGATTAATGGGAGAGGGGGAAAAGAATGACTTCTATTATTGAATCGCTACTTGCTGTTTTTAAAGATTTTCATTGGCTAGTATCTATAGACACGCTCTTGATTTTCTTTGTCAATTATCTGATGTTTCATGCAGCTGGTAGGGTCAAGATTTCTTGGTGGCTACTTTTATTAGGTGGCCTTTTATCAGTTGTTTTGACTCCCCTTCTTCCTATGGGATTCAAATTTTTACTTAATCCTCTCATTTTATTTTGTTTTAGTTATTACAAACGTCCAGACTTGCCATGGATAGAGCCGGTATTTAATAGTTTTTATGCCTGGGGGACAACCAATATCATTATACGAGGCTTGTCATTAATCGTCTTTCCTTTACTTTTGGGAGACGACTTGATGAGCCGCATTCCAGAATCTTTAACAGAGTTTATATGTGTGGTAGTTACTTATCCTCTTTATCTTTTGGTTCACCGTTTTATTGGTTATGAATATTTGCAGGTCGAGGAAAAGGAGCGCTTACGTATACACTTCACCCCTATTGTTATTGGGGTTAGCTTTGCCTTTCTTTCATACGGGCTTCTAAATGATTTCATGCCTTACTTTGCTAGCATCTGGCCTGTGGAAGTGGTTAACAATTATGCCAAGTTGATCGTTCTATTAGCAACAGGAGCCTTCTTCATTGTTGTTTCCTATGCCAACCAGTGGATTAAGGATGAGCTCTTTCTAGAATTGAAGGAGGAGCAGGAGCGTCATTTCCAGAGCTTACAGGAATCTAGTAGACATATCCTCCATCTCTATCAGGATCTATACCGTGATGGAGTGCCTAAGGTAGTCGTACCTAAGAAGGTTAAGACCGTTCTGGCTACTAGTCAAGAGGGAGACACTCAGAACTTATCTGAGGAGGAAGTTCCCTTCAGCAAGGTTATGCCAGATATTTCCAACCTGCTTTCTCAATTGTTACGTTCCGTCATTGAGAGTAAGTATATGGAATTTCATGCTGTTGGCGTTGATTTTATCATGGAGGTTCCAGACCCTATATCCCCAGTTCATATCGATGTGGTGGATTTATCAGCTGTTCTAACGACCTTCTTGGATAATGCCTTGTTGAGAGCTCATGGTCAAGAAAATAGTTTAGTTCGTATGTCTTATTACCAAAGAGGTGAGGTCCAGGTCCTCTCTGTAGAGACAACCCTTTCGCAAGATAGTGCCGAGGCGCCCCACGAGGCGTATGAGAGTCACTTATCAATCAATGAGCAGCTCGAAGATATTATGGAGCGTTACCCTCAGTCTAAACTTAGCTTTAAGAATGATAAGTTCATCTATAGACAGCAATTTGAATACTAAAGACTTGTAAAAAAATATATAGAAAGGAGATTCGATGTTTGAGTCGTTTTTGGGAATAAATTTTTTAAATCTCTATAATACAGATGCCTTTCTAGCCATTCAGATTATTATAACGCTGACGATAAACTGTGCTATTTTCAAACGAATGACAGACATTCGTATCTCCTGGACGGTGTTTCTGACCTTAGCCCTGCTAGATGTGGTTCTTCAGTATAATATTAAGAGTATGAACATGATTGCTGATGTCTTTATTCTGATGGTTTTGGCTATTCTGGCTAAAGGAAAGACTTGGACGGTAACGCAGTATGCTTTTCATACCTTGTTTCCAGTGGTGACATCAGATTTGCTTTATCGTTTATTGGGACTCTTCTTTATTCCCCTTCTCTTAAATCTCCCTGTAGCGGAGGTGGGGTCTAATGCACTTTTCTATCTCTTATCTTACGGTTTGATTTTGCCACTTTATTTTGTTTTTGACCGTTTCTTGGGCTTGGATTTGAAGCGTTGGAAGGTCTATAGTGATGACTCTTTCCATAACCTCCAGATTTCTAGAAGAGCTGCCTTAGCCATGGCTACTTATTTATTGGGAATCTTTCTCAGTATGAATTTAGATGACTGGTTACCTGGTTATTCTTTAGATTTGGAATTGAGACTTCGTATGTTAGGGGTTCTCTTGTCTGCAGTGGCCTTTATTTTCCTAGTTGCTCATCTTAATCAACTGTCTAGGCAGTATTTGGAAGAGAGTTTGGCCATGGAGGAAAAACGGCATTTGAATAGTTTGACTAAGGCCAACCAAAAGATTGATCTTCTCTACAATGAATTGTTACAATACAGACAGTCTTATCAGACGGTTGTGGAACAATTTTCAGAGGAAGTGCGTGACCAGGAAGAGGCCCTTGCTGAGCAGGTGTATCAGAATGTTCTTAGAGAGAGTGCCAAGGAGTTTGAACGTTTCCGTGTCATTGATAATCCTAAGCTAGAAAATATTCAATCCTTGCCCTTACGTAGTCTTCTTTCGGCTCGTATGATGGAGGCTAAACGTAGTAATATTCCAGTGACTTGTGATATTCCTGAGGAGATTTCAGGCTTTACCATGAACGTGGTTGACTTGACCTTGCTGGTGTCCATTTTCTTTAGTAATGCGATTGATGAGAGTAAGCAGGTGCCTGCCAGTCAAATCAATTTTAGTTTTCATCGTCATGATAAGGATGGGAGTTACCATTTCGTCATGGAAAATAGGACGCAAGAAGAAAAAGTTGACCTTGATGCCATTATGCAGGAAGAAAATCAGAAGAAGACCTCTGGTCTTAACCTTCACTCAGCCAAGGATATTCTTAGGAAGTATAGTGATGCCAATCTGATTACAAGCAGTGGTGATTACCTCTTCAAACAGGAATTGATTTTTAAATAAATATATAGAGCTAAATCAAAGGATTTGGCTCTTTTTTTCGTTACAGATCCATAAAGTAGGGCTCTTTGCTGTTGAGCTTACGCTTATGTCTGAAGCTTAGGACATCGGAGGAGGAAGGGGTGAGGGAGGAGTCTGATTGTTGCTTCATTCTGTGTTATAATAGCAAGGATTAGTGGTTCTTAGAGCTAGGTGAATGGCGATTGCTTAGCCTAACAACTGGTGTAGAGACAAGAAAGGGACGTCTTATGAAATTACTTTATACGGATATGTCTCAGGATTTAACAGAAATTCTGACGGAGCAGGCAACTAGCTATGCTCAAAAGGGAAAGAGGGTCTTTTATATTGCCCCTAATGCCCTATCATTTGAGAAGGAGCGTAAGGTCTTGGAATACCTGCCTCAGTCAGCGTCCTTTGAGATTACGGTGACTCGTTTTACTCAGATGGCTAGGTACTTTATTCTCAATACGAGTAACCCAAAAACTCAGTTGGATGATACTGGTCTGGCCATGATTTTTTATAAGGTCTTGTCACATATGGACGATGATGAGCTCAAGGTTTATGGTCGTTTACGCAAGGATAGTAACTTTATTAATCAATTGGTGGACCTTTACAAAGAGTTGCAGCAGGCTAATATGACAGTTCTGGATTTGCAGCATTTGGATCAGGCGGAGAAACAAGAGGATTTGGTAAGGATTTTCAGTGTGGCTCAGAATCTCTTGTTGGCGGGAGATTTCGACAATCAATCCAAACTCAGTGCCTTCTTCAAGGAGATTACCTCAGGCCACCTAGATAAGGCCTTGAGTAACACGGTTTTGGTCATTGATGGCTTTACGCGTTTCTCTGCCGAGGAGGAAGCACTGGTTGCACTCTTGAATGATAAGTGCCACCAGATTGTCATTGGAACTTATGCCAGTCAAAAGGCTTATAGGGCTAATTTTGTCTATGGCAATGTTTATCAAGCTTCAGTGGATTTTCTGAGAACTCTGGCTCAGACTTATAAGGTGACACCTGACTACGTGACGACAGACAAAGAGGGCAATCCTTCTTTTGCACGTATTAGCCGTCTTTTGGAAAGCCGTCATGATTTTAGTACGGTAGATGAGCAGCTGACTGCTCAGGACAAGCAAGCCTTGCAGGTCTGGGAAGTGGTCAACCAAAAGGAAGAGGTGGCTCAGGTTGCCAAGAGTATTCGTCAGTTGCTGGCGGATGGCAAGCGCTACAAGGATATTTTGGTCTTGCTAGGTGATGAGGAGAGTTATAAGCTTCAGGTGGGGCAGATTTTCCGAAAATTTGATATTCCCTATTATTTCGGGAAGGAAGAAACCATGTCTAGCCACCCTTTGGTGCAGTTTGTGGATTCGCTGGAACGTATCAAGCGCTATAATTACCGTGCCGAGGATTTGCTTAATCTCGTAAAATCCGGTCTCTATGGTGGTTTTGCTCAAGAGGATTTAGACCTTTTTGAATATTATGTCAATTTTGCAGATATCAAGGGGCGTCACAAGTTCCTTTCTGATTTCACGGCTAATAGTCGTGATAAGTATGATTTGGATCAGCTCAATACCTTGAGATCACAACTGGTAGAGCCCTTGGACAAGTTGCTTAACAGTCGCAAACAGAAGGGGTCTAGTCTGCTCAAGAAACTTGTGGTCTTTTTAGAGGCTGTGCAAGTGCCAAGTCAGATGGCTAGTTTGACTGCCAAGGCCAGTGAAGCTGAAAAAGAGCAGAATGAACAGGTCTGGAAGGCCTTCACGCAACTCTTGGAGCAGGTTGAGACAATCTTTGGGGAAGAAACACTTTCAGTGGATGACTTTTTGTCTATCTTGCGTTCGGGCATGTTGGCCTGTGATTACCGTACGGTCCCAGCTACTGTTGATGTGGTCAATGTGAAGAAATACGATTTGATTCAACCACACTCTGCTCCTTATGTTTTTGCCTTGGGCATGACCCAGTCACATTTTCCAAAGGTAGGGCAAAATAAGAGTCTCCTGTCTGACGAGGAACGTAGTCGTATCAATGAAGCTACGGATGAACACCGGAGTTTGGATATTGTTACGCAGAGCAATAGTCAGCGGGGGCATTTTGTGGCTATGTCACTTTTTAATGCAGCTAGTGAACAATTGGTGCTTAGTCAGCCACAAATTCTCAATGAGACTCAAGATGACATGTCGGTTTATTTGAAGGAGCTGCTTGACCTTGGTCTTCCTTTGGTTGAAAAGGGACGTAATCGTTTCGAGGCTAAGGGTGACCAGATTGGGAACTACAAGGACCTTCTATCAACTGTCATCGCCCTTAACAGTAGCCATCTAGATGCTGATTTGGACAAGGAAACGCAGACTTTCTGGTCAGTTGCGGTGCGTTATCTCCGTAAGCGACTTGATAAGGACCAAGTCTTGATTCCAAATGTGATTGACGATGTGACGACGACCAAGGTTGATGATCAGGTCATGCAGCTGGTCTTTCCGGGGGAAGAACCACTGAAATTATCAGCCTCGGCTCTGACGACCTTCTATAACAACCAATATCTTTATTTCTTGCGTTATGTTTTGGGGCTTGAAGAGTTGGAGTCCATCCATCCAGATGCTCGACACCATGGGACTTACTTGCACCGTGTCTTTGAGCGTGTCATGGGTGATTCTTCGTCAGAAAACTTCGATGATAAATTGGAAAAGGCTATTGCTCAGACCAATCAGGAACAACCCTTTGAACTTCTCTATACAGAGGACCAAGAGAGTCGCTTATCTCGTCAGATTTTAGAAGATATCGCCCGATCAACTGCCAGTGTTTTGCGTGATAATGCGGCTGTTAAGGTTGAGCGTGAGGAAGCCAAGTTTGACTTGCTTTTAGCAAATAGCATCAAGATTACAGGGATTATTGACCGTGTGGACCGTTTAACGGATGGGGCTCTGGGTGTCGTTGACTACAAATCAGGTAAAAATGTCTTTGACATTCAGAAATTCTACAATGGTCTCAGTCCGCAATTGGTAACCTATCTAGAAGCTCTTCGCCAGACCTATAAGGTTGATGCTGATCAGCTTTTTGGTGCCATGTATCTTCACATGCAGGACCCACAGCTTAACCTAGCTCAGTTTGGTCTGGATAAGTTAGCAGCTCAGGCTCATAAGGAATTGACCTATAAGGGACTTTTTGTGGCTTCAGAAACGGAGCATCTGGCTGGTGGAAACTATGATTTACAAAAGACTGTCACCTATGATAAGGAGGACCTAGAAACCTTGCTTGATTACAATATTAAGCTCTTTACAAGTGCTGCTGAAGTTATTCGAAGCGGGAATTTTGCGGTTAATCCTTATACTGAGGATGGCAAGTCTGTCCAAGGAGATCAAATCAAGGCTATTACTCATTTTGAAGCCGACCGCCACATGGGACAGGCTCGAAAACTCTTGCGTTTACCAAGTAAGGGCAAGAAGGAAGCCTATTTGGAGCTGATGGCAAAAGATGAGGACGATAATGAGATGCAAGTTGCTGAAACTATCGTCCCCTTTCCAGTCACTGATCAAGCTGTGACAGCAGACAACAAAGACCAGGAGGACAACCATGTTGACTAAAGCTTTTTTAAGTCCAACAGAGATTAAGGAACGTATTGACCAAGAAGCAGCTTCTGACAAGGAACGCAAGTTAACACCTGAGCAGATTGAGGCCATTTACAGTAATGGTAGTAATATTCTTGTGTCAGCTTCGGCTGGATCAGGAAAAACCTTTGTCATGGTTGAGCGTATACTTGATATGATTGGACGTGGCGTTGGCATTGACCAACTCTTTATCTCAACCTTTACGGTAAAGGCCGCGGGTGAGTTAAAAGAGCGTCTGGAAAAGCGTCTGACAGAGCAACTTGGACAAGTTGAGACGGATGAAGAGCGTGCCTTTCTTTCAGATCAGATTGCCAAGATTGGGACGGCTGATATTGGAACCATGGATGCCTTCACCCAGAAATTGGTCAATCAGTATGGCTATCTCCTGGGGGTGTCACCTATTTTTCGCATCATGACAGACCCTGCTGAGCAGACGCTTATGAAAAATGAGGTTTATACCGATCTTTTCAATGATTACATGCAAGCCAAGGATGCCCAGCTTTTCCAAAAATTGGTCCGCAACTTCGCTGGAAATGGTAAGACTAGTAAGGCCTTCCGTGATCTAGTTTACGATGTCTATAACTTTTCTCAGGCTACTGCAGGTCCTGAAAAATGGCTACGTCAGAATCTCTTAAAAGGGCAGACCGATGCCAAGCCAGACAAGGCTAAAGTTGAGCTTTTAGAGGGTCTCAAAGATGGCTTGTTGGCTGATTTCTTAGCCTTCTTAAGAGACCATTTAGGCTTAGCTCAGCGTGAATTTGCCAAGGCCAAGTATCTGAATAATGTGTCAGATGCCATTAGCCTTCTGGAGGGAGCCTTGGCCAATGACCAAACCGATATGGAGGACTTGCTCAAACAACTCTTGACTCTGTCAGGAGGGACTGGCTTGACAAATATGACCCGTCCTAAAGACGAGGAACTCAAGGCCTACAAGGAAGCTTACAACAAGACCAAAAATGAGTTTGTGGCCCAGTTGCGTGAGATTGATACCCAACTAACGGTCCTCGAGGTTTTGACCAAGCATAATGATGACATCCTACCTCTGTTAGAGCTGCTTCAGGCCTTTGTGCTTGATTTTTCAGACCAGTATTTACAGGCCAAGATTCAGGAAAATGCCTTTGAATTCTCAGATATTGCCCACTTCGCCATCCGTATTTTGGAGGAAAATCCAGAGGTGGCAGCCAGCTACCGTGACCGTTACCATGAAGTAATGGTAGACGAGTATCAAGACAATAGCCATACCCAAGAACGCATGTTGGAGCTCCTCTCTAACGGTCACAACCGATTCATGGTGGGAGATATCAAGCAATCCATCTATCGTTTCCGTCAGGCGGATCCTCAGATTTTTAATGGCAAGTTCCAGCTTTTCCTTGAAAATCCAGATGCAGGTAAGCTGATTCTCCTTAAAGAGAACTTCCGTAGCCAATCTGAAGTTCTTGATGCGACCAATGGTGTTTTTAGCCACCTCATGGACCAGGAAATCGGGGACATCCTCTATGACAAGACACACATGTTGGTAGCGGGTAGCGAGAAGCAAAAAGAGCCTCATCCTGAAAATGAGACTGAGGTTCTGATTTACAATAGTGATGAAGCAAGTGTGACTCCTGACGAGGAAGGTTCTGATCAACCTATCAGTAGTGGTGAGATTTCCTTGGTTATCAAAGAAATTATCAGTCTGCATAAGCAGGGTGTACGTTTTGAGGACATTACCCTCCTAGCACCAACCCGCAACACCTATCTGGACTTGATGGCAAGCTTTGAGGAGCACGGAATTCCCTTGGTTCCTGACGAGTACAAGTCAAGCTACCTAGAGTCACTAGAAGTTATGATTATGTTGGATACCCTTCGTGCCATCAATAATCCTCTTAATGACTATGCCCTCGTTGCCCTCCTTCGTTCACCGATGTTTAACTTCAACGAGGACGACCTGGCTCGGATTGCTGTCCAGGCTGACAAAGGACAATTCTATGACAAGCTTCTTGCAGCTCATACTAAATCAGGACTTCATCCAGAAGTCGTGACGCAAGGACTGGAGGCCAAGTTGACTCTCTTCATTGAGACTCTGGCAGATTGGCGTGATTACAGTAAGTGGCACTCGCTCTATGACCTCATCTGGAAGATTTACGACGATCGTTTCTATTATGATTATGTCGGCAGTCTTCCACGAGCTGAGCAACGCCAGGCCAATCTCTACGCCCTTGCCTTGCGTGCCAATGCCTATGAAAAGACTGGCTTTAAGGGACTTTCTCGTTTTATTGGCATGATTGATAAGATCATTTCTAGCGGTAACGACCTAGAGGAAGTGACAGACTTGGTTCCCAAAAATGCCGTTAGCCTTATGACTATTCACAAGTCCAAGGGACTAGAGTTCAAGTATGTCTTTGTCTTGCAGATGAATCGCAAGTTCATTGGTCACAGTAGGGATGGACTAAGTGGTAAGTATATTATCAACCGTGAAAAAGGACTTGGCATTAAGTACCTAGCTGACCTTAAAGACCAGATAAACACCAATTTGCCCAAGTTAAATGTTGTTCTAGAGACCTTAACCTTCCAGGAAAATCGTAGGGAAGAGCGTCGAGCAAGTATCTCAGAAGAGATGCGTCTGCTCTATGTTGCAATGACTCGTGCAGAGAAAAAACTCTACCTGGTTGGTAAGGGTAGTAAGGAAAAATTAACCCAGCAATTTGGCACGGATGTCGAAAATAATCGCCTACCAGTAGCTCTACGTGACCAAATCGCTACTTATCAGGATTGGGTTATGGCTTTGGATACCGCCTTTATGAGAAAGGATCTCAAGTTTACTGTTCGCTTTGTTGAGGCTGAGGAGTTGACGCCAGAGGCTATTGGTCAGGTTCAAGTCAAGGCGGCAGTAAATGCTGATGATTTATCTAACAATCGCCAGACGGAAGACATTAAGCGTGCTCTAACTGTCTTAGAAAGTGTTGAAAAACTCAACCAGCTTTATGCACCAGCGATTGACCTACCATCTGTGCGTACGCCGAGCCAGCTCAAAGCCTTCTACGAACCTGTTATGGATACCGAAGGGGTGGATATTATGGATAAGAAAGAGGAAGTGCAACCTCTTGAGACTACCGCTACCTTTGAGCTTCCAAATTTTGGGCAAAAACCTAAGGTCACTGGAGCTGCAGTTGGTTCTGCTACCCATGAACTCATGCAACGCTTGATTCTTTCTGATACTGTGACCCTCCAAGATTTAACACAGGCATTGAGTCGGGTATCGGCAGATGATCAAGTTAAGTCGCGTGTGCAGTTAGAAAAGCTACTAGGCTTCTTTGACACCGAACTTGGGAAGCTCATTCTAGCTAACCGTGGTAAGTTGCGTCGGGAAGCACCATTTGCTATGTTGGCAGAAGATCCCGCTAGTAAAGAAGATTTTGTCGTCCGTGGTATCATCGATGGCTACCTTCTTCTTGAAGACCGTATTGTCCTCTTTGACTATAAGACGGACCGCTTCACTCATCCTAGTGAACTTAAGGAACGTTACAAAGGTCAAATGAGCCTCTATGCTAAAGCACTCAGCCAAGCCTATCAAATAGATAAGATTGATAAATACCTTATTCTCCTAGGTGGAAAAGACTTGGAAGTCGTAGAAGTATAAGCTATAGCCTAACCATTCTTTCATGGTGAAAGAGTGGTTTTTTGTGTCTTAATCCCACCAAAAAAGACCGGTGTGCACACACCAGTCTTTTCGATAGATTTCCATCAGTATTGTAAGTTCGTTAAAATATTAGAGGATGGAAATAGTTATGAAAAAAAGTATCTTGTAGGTTGCTTAGGCCTACAAGGGCTATTATAACAAACTCATCTTAGTCTAAACAAGGTTAGAAAAATTAGAATTAACTGCCACAAACATTACTAGTTTTTAATAGTTAGGATCCATAATAGCAATAAATAGAGATAAAAACCGTCAGCATGAGACTGACGGTTTTAGTTTATTTTAATCCTAATATCAACTAATCAAAGGAACCACCCAATTGACCCAGGCCCAGGAAATAGGCATAACCAGAATCATGGCTGGAATCATATCTGCTGTTGGGAATTGACGCAGTTTCATAATACGAAAACCGGTCGCAATCATGAGGAAGCCCCCGCAAGCCTTAAAGTCTCCAATCATGGCTTTTGTTGTTAGAGGGAGAATGAAACCAGCACTCACAAAGAGGAGGAAGAAAACGATAAATTGTGGAATGGCAATCATGGAGACGATGTAGCCTAGACTACAAGAGAAAATCATAGCCGTAAAGAAATCTAGGATAGATTTAGAAATTAAGATAGAAGCATCGCCTGTCATCCCAGACTCAAGACTCCCGTAAATTCCTGTACCACTCGCACAAAAAAGGACGATAACTGTCAAGAGCTGCGCATAAAATTCATCGTGAGCTAACCCTGTTTGCTTGCTTGGTGTAATCTTGGACAAGCCTTTTTCCATAAGTCCAGCTCCCTTGTTGATGAGGTTTCCAAACTTTAGGGCCAGCCCAATGATGGTACCGATAACTACCGCAAAGATAACCGCAGGCATATTAACCATATTCATAATAGCGCTAATCCCCATTACCATAGAGGCTAGACCAAAGATAAGGTTAAGATTTTCCTTGAAATCGTCTCTGAGATAGTCCCCGAAGAGCCCTCCAGCGATTCCTCCTAAGATAATAGATAGCGAGTTGATGATAATTCCAGTTGGCATCAGTGATTTTCCTCCTATTTATTCTAAATACTATAAGTTTAGCATTATCAAAGATCGAATGCAAAATTGTCTCGTTTTTACAAACGTTTTCTTGAAATTGTACCTTTGAAATGATACAATAAATGAAAAGATAAGGAAATAGCCTTATCTAAATCTATTGCCAGTGTTCCTAGAGTATTGTCCATAAAAGACAAGGCAATAACTCTAATTTATAATCTAATATAAAGTTTAAAATGAGACTATTGTTAAATAGATTCTCAAGAAAGGATAAAAGATGATTCGTTTTGAACACGTAACGAAACGTTATGAAGATAAGGATGCTCTCTCAGATCTTAACCTCGAGATTCGAGATGGGGAGATTTTTGGTCTGATTGGTCACAATGGGGCTGGTAAGACCACGACTATTTCCATTTTGACATCCATCATTGAAGCTAGCTACGGTGAAGTTTACGTCGATGATATGGCCCTCAGCCAACATCGTGATGCTATCAAGAAAAAAATCGCTTATGTGCCAGATTCACCAGACTTATTTTTAAATTTGACTGCTAATGACTATTGGTACTTTTTGACACGTATCTATGATTTGGAAGCTAGTCAGGTTGAGGAACGTTTGACTAATCTTATGGCTACCTTTGACTTGACGGAAAGTCGCTATAACCTCATTTCTTCCTTCTCTCACGGTATGCGTCAGAAGGTTGTCGTTATCGGTGCTCTTCTGGTTAATCCGCAGATTTGGGTTTTGGATGAGCCTTTGACTGGTCTGGATCCACAGGCATCTTATGATTTGAAAGAAGCCATGCGTAACCACGCTAAGGAGGGTAATAGTGTGCTCTTTTCAACCCACGTTCTAAGTGTAGCTGAGCAGCTCTGTGATCGTATTGCTATTTTGAAGAAAGGAAAACTCATCTTCCAAGGGTCTCTAGCGGAACTTAAGTCTCAGTACCCTGACAAGGATTTGGAAACTATTTATCTGGAAATGGCTGGACGTAAGATCGAGGAGGTGTAGTCATGAACTGGAACCATGTTTGGGAGCTTTTTAAAATTAATCTCCTCTATGCAAATCCTCAAGCAGTAACTAACCTACAGAAACGTCAGGAGAAAAAGAAAAAGGCTAATTTCTCCATCGTTAATGCCATGCTTAGACAACAACTCTTGATTTTAATTATTTTTACGGTTGTATATAGCTATCTTTTTGTAGGTGTCGATTATAAGGCCAATCCTGGAGTCTTAACCCTATATCTTTTGACATTTTCAATCATGGGGCTTCTCCAGACTTTTACGGCTCTCTATAGTACCTTTTACGATAGTAAGGATAGCAAGGCATATCTGCCTCTTCCTTTAAAGCCATCAGAAGTCTTTTTGGCCAAGACCTTGTCAGGTTCTATGGTTGGGATGACCTTCATGGTACCTATCCTTAGTCTTCTCATTCTAGCTTACTGGCAATTTATTGGCCCACTGGGGATAGTCGTGGGGCTGCTATCCTTTATCGTTTCTCTCTTTATCAATCTCGTTTTTTCAGTGATTCTGTCTAATAGTATTGGAACGCTGATTGTTCGCAGTTCTCGTCAAAAGCTCTATTCGACTATTTTGATGACCCTGTCAACCCTATTGATTATGTTCCCTATCATGATGGTTGGTTTTCTTAATGGTTATATTAAGGGTGCTGGACATATTGATTTTCCTTTATTGCCTTATCTAAGAGGTTACTATGATGTGGTAGCTGCTCCTCTATCTCCAGAGGCTCTACTAAATTTTTATCTTCCTCTTATCTTAGTGCTTATCTTGGGCTTTTGGTTTTATAAAGTCAGAATGCCTCGTTATTTCCACGAAGCCATTTATAACAAAAAGGCTAGAAAGACTCAGGTAAAAGTTGTTACTCGAAGTCAAAGACAGGTCTTGGTTCGCCATCATTTATCTACTTTGGGAAACTCAACCCTCATTATCAATACCTATGTGGTACCAGTATTATATATGATCATGCTGGGTGGAGGTGCGTTCTTTTTGAAAGACTTAGGTCCAGACTATTTCGGGCTCATGCTTTTAGTCGGAATTGCCTTTGGTTTCTTTTCAGCGCAACCAACAAGTTTTCTTGGGGTGGCAACTTCCTTAGAAGGAACAAACTTTGACTTTATCCGTAGCCTGCCAATCAATACGGGTGACTATCTTCGTCAAAAGTTTTGGATTTTCTATGGCTTGCAAGTCGGTGTATCCCTCTTACTAGGAGGACTTGGTTTAATATTCCTTGCACATCTCCATCCTATTTTGGTGGCAAGTTTCGCTCTTGGTTTTCTCGTAACAACCTATCTTGTAGGTGGCTATTTCTTTGAACGTGACCTTAAATTATTGGAAGTGAATTGGCAGGAAGTCACTCAGCTCTTCAATCGGGGTGGCGGACAGTGGCTCTATATGGGTATCTTTATTCTTACAATTTTCATCGCTGCCTTGCTAGGAGGTATTGTCTTCTTTGCAAGTAAGTTCTGGATTGCCCTAGTAGTCAACGTTATAGTATCTGGGCTTATAGCTTTAATTGCCCTAATCGTTTATCTTTTTGTTGATCGCAGACGTTGGAAACGTATTAGAGCCATGTTTTTTGCCTAGAACAAACTGTTGAAAGAGTCTCTCCGATTGGAGGGATTCTTTTTTACTGAAAATCCTTAATATGTAAACTTATGCATTATATATGTTAAAATACCTGAATTTAGTGTATAATCATAAACATGAAACGAAATTTTGACTCAGTAAAACGCCTGGTTATCAAAATCGGGACTAGCTCTCTGGTTTTACCATCAGGGAAAATTAATCTTGAAAAAATCGATCAGCTAGCTTTTGTTATTTCTAGCCTGCATAATAAAGAGATTGAGGTTGTCCTCGTATCCTCTGGTGCCATGGGCTTCGGGCTCAATGTCTTAGACCTAGACAAGCGACCGGCTGAAGTCGGTAAGCAACAAGCTGTCTCAAGTGTAGGTCAGGTGGCCATGATGAGCCTTTATTCTCAGGTATTTTCACATTACCAAACCAAGGTATCTCAGTTGCTTTTGACCCGTGATGTGGTCGAGTATCCTGAGAGTTTGGCCAATGCCATCAATGCCTTCGAGAGCCTCTTCAAGCTTGGAGTTGTTCCAGTTGTTAATGAAAATGATGCTGTCAGCGTAGATGAAATGGACCATGCGACTAAGTTCGGAGACAACGACCGCTTGTCAGCTATCGTAGCTAAGATTGTTGGTGCTGACCTACTCATTATGTTGTCAGATATTGATGGGCTCTTCGATAAGAACCCAAATGTCTATGAGGATGCGACCCTTCGTAGCTATGTCCCAGAGATTACAGAGGAAATTATAGCCTCAGCTGGTGGTGCCGGTAGTAAATTTGGTACGGGTGGTATGATGAGTAAGATTAAGTCAGCTCAGATGGTTTTTGAAAATCAAAGCCAAATGGTTTTGATGAATGGTGAAAATCCACGTGACATTCTTCGTGTCCTAGAAGGAGCCAAAATCGGTACACTCTTTAAACAGGAGGTCTAATATGACATATATTGATACATTGGGCCAGCAGGCCAAAGTGGCAGGTCGTCAGATTGCTAAATTGTCAACAGCAGCTAAAAACGACCTTTTAAATCAGGTAGCTAAAGCTCTAGTAGCTGAGAGTGCCTATATTATCACTGAAAATGCTAAGGATATGGTCAATGCCAAGGAAAATGGTATTTCAGAGATTATGCAAGACCGCTTGCTCTTGACGGAAGACCGTATCGCAGGGATTGCTGAGGGTGTCCGTCAGGTGGCAGATCTTCAGGACCCAATCGGTCAAGTAGTTCGTGGCTATACGAATCTGGATGGTCTCAAAATCGTTCAAAAGCGTGTTCCTATGGGTGTTATCGCTATGATTTTTGAGAGCCGTCCCAATGTCTCAATCGATGCCTTTAGCCTTGCCTTTAAAACCAATAATGCTATCATTCTTCGTGGAGGACGTGATGCCATCAATTCCAACAAGGCCTTGGTTACAGTAGCCCGTAAGGCTTTGGAAAATGCGGGTATCACAGCAGATGCCGTTCAGCTGGTTGAAGATACCTCTCATGAGGTAGCAGAAGAACTTATGGCGGCGACTAAGTATGTAGACTTGCTCATCCCTCGTGGCGGAGCCCGTCTCATTCAAACGGTTAAAGAAAAAGCCAAAGTTCCAGTCATTGAAACGGGTGTTGGTAACTGTCATATTTATGTGGATAAATATGCTAACTTAGATATGGCGACACAGATTGTCATCAATGCCAAAACCCAACGACCAAGTGTTTGTAATGCTGCAGAATCTCTCGTTGTTCATGCTGATATTGCGGAAGACTTCTTGCCTAACTTGGAAAAAGCTATTTCAAAAGTTCAGGCTGTTGAGTTCCGTGCGGATGAAAAGGCTTTGAAACTTATGGAAAAATCCGTACCCGCTTCACCAGAAGATTTTGCGACAGAGTTTCTTGACTATATTATGTCTGTTAAAGTGGTAGATAGCCTTGATGAGGCTATTGGCTGGATTAACACTTACACGACATCGCATTCAGAGGCTATTGTGACTCAGGATATCAGTCGTGCGGAGCAATTCCAAGATGATGTTGACGCTGCAGCTGTCTATGTTAATGCCTCAACCCGCTTCACAGATGGATTCGTCTTTGGACTGGGTGCTGAAATCGGAATCTCAACCCAAAAAATGCACGCCCGTGGCCCAATGGGACTTGAGGCCCTAACCTCAACCAAGTTCTATATTAATGGCCAAGGTCAAATTAGAGAATAAACCATCAAGCTCCATGAAGGAGCTTTTTTAGGTTAGTTTGCTAGACAACAGGCCTTCTGATATACTGGTGGTATCAAAAATGAGGAGCTTTTGTCATGTTTAGAGCTTATAAAAAGTATTGGATGGGCTATGTCGATTTTACAGGACGTCCAACTCGCTCAGAATATTGGTTAGCAGTTCTAGCAAATACTATAGTAACTATCATTTTATTTAGCATAGTTATAGTTGTAATTGTTTTTGATAGTCCCGATAGTCCTTACCATGTTATTCTCAACTTACCGTATCTGCTTGTAATGACCTATTTTCCTGCTAGCTTTATCCCATCCATTTCCCTTCAGGTACGTCGCTTGCGCGATGCAGGCTATCACTGGGCCTTGATTTTTTTACGTTTTGCCTTTGTTATAGGTGATATCGTTCTGTTGGTTTTGTCTTGTCAACCCACAAAAGTAGAATTTCCTTTCAAACAGTTCAATAATTCACAACAATAATAATGACTTAACAGCCTTGTAGGCTGTTTTTTAGTTGATTTGTCAATCTTCCCTTCTCTTGCTATACTGGGAGTATCATAAAAAAGGGGGATTTTATTATGATTGAAGCCTACAAAAAATTTTGGAAGGGCTATGTAGATTTTAAGGGACGTTCAACGCGTTCAGATTATTGGCTTAATGTTCTTGCGCAATGCTTGGTTTATTTATTGTTTAGTTTCTTACTCATACTAATCATGATTTTAGGAGGAGACTCCTCTACGTATATATCTGATCCATATAGTTTCCAAATGATTTTGGTCTATATTGTAGTGTTAGGAATAGGAGTCTATGCGTTGGCCTCACTTGTACCATCCATTGCAATCATAGTACGTCGTTTATGAGATGCAGGTTACCACTGGGCCTTGATATTCCTATCGCTAATTCCATATCTTGGTGGTTTTATTATTTTTATCTTAACCTTACAACCAACAAAGGTAGAAGTAGCGTTTAATAATTTCAATAACCCACAGCAATAAAAAGTTTTTATAGTTTCCTGTTTTAGATGGTTTTAACACTGAACTTGGTATAGATGAAAGTTATGTTTAGAACAGGCCTTTATAGAGAGACCAGGAGATTGCTATTCTCCATAGTGAGTAGGGATGGCAATATTCTCACCAGTATCATTATCAATTTATAGAGGATAAAGGATTCAACCATCCATGTCACGCAAGTGGAATAGCCTAGACAAGGGTATGGTGGAGTCCTTTTTTGGAATTTTGAAATCGAAAATGTTTTATTGTCATGAGAAGGTGTCTAAGTCACTTGAGCAATTGAAACAAGTTATTGTAGAATACATTGATTATTATGATAATAAGTGCATTAAGGTAAAACTAAAACTTTCTAGCCAAGGAACATTTCATCAAATGTGGGAATCCCTCTGCCAGAAAAATTCTCTTTAAGTGCATTCTTAACATAACTTCAGATAGCTACACCAATCCTTGTCATATCGCAGACTTCTGTGAGAAACGGAAAAGACAATCGCAAGTGACTTAAACCAAACCACACACGATTGCCTCTATACATCGTCTTATTATTACCTCATAATGCACAACAAACTTTACGATTATACTTCTACCCAAAATCGGTAAAATTGTTTATACCATATTATTGTAACGCCTTATCAAAAAAATCACCAGATAAGGTGTTGATTAGTGTACATTTTTTACACTAATCTTTAGTTCAAAAAAGATAATTTCCTTAGTTTGACTATGGCACTCAAACTATTTTTCATCAAATACCTTGATAAACTTGACAAATGGTAGAAAATGACTTAGTCCTGTACAATACAGAACTAAATCATTTATTTAAATATTTTTGTCATATAAAAATTGTGAATTGTGGGAGATGAGACATCAGCTAATACTTATCTATAGACAATATATATAAAGGAATCAACAAAGCAATAATAACTAACGTAATAATACATCAAATACCTATTTTATATGATTTTGTTAGATTTTGTTCGATTGCATTTCCAACACAATGTTTGTAAGTTGTCTTTAGTAGATAAGCCACCTTTTGAAATAGGGATGATATGGTCAACTTCTAAAAGTAAAAGGTTTTGCTGAGCGACAGAGGCATAACAATTCTGGCAGGTATAATTATCGCGACGTTTAATAAATTCACGTAATTTTTTTGTCATTAAAGAACGCTGCGCTTTTGCAGTCTTGCTACGCTTAATATTATCATCAATATATTCTATAAGTGCTTCGATAGTAATGTCGTCAAGTGTGATAGTTGTTCGTTGTGAGCTGTTTCCCCCCGCACTAACATATTCAAAAATATATTGTGGAAAATAAAAATGAATTTTTGGAATATTTACTTCTAAATGTTTAAGTAATTCATCACGATAGTATTTTTTTATAAATTTAGGAGGATTGAAATCTGCTTCAATTTGAGCTAGACGCATGTCTAAGTTACTTTTCGCATTTGTAAAACGTGATACTACTTCACCGATATCCTGAATGCGTTGGAGATTCTCTTCATTAGGTTTGAAATCAAAATATTTACACAAATACTTTAAAGGCTCTTCAGACGCTTTTCGAACTACTGCTAGCGAAGCGTGGTGAACATTACTAGACAGCGTTTTCTGATGTCGATTACGATTCATATTATGCACGCTAGTATTTTGATAAGTAGCTAGGTTAGAATATTTATATCGATCTGCTTGACTTGCTCTAAGACTGATTTGATCAAATGAGTTTACATAATTAGATATTTCATTATATTCAGAGATTGTATCAGCAAGTGCCAGTTTATGGGCTAAAAAATTCGGACTCTTAAAATATCGAACTTTCCTAATATATCTAATCAATCGATAAAGACTATAAATTAAAGCCCCAATTAAAATATACGGAAATGCTGAAATTACTAAGAATAGCATTATAAAAGAAAGCATGATGTATCCTAAAACCTTCATTATATCTCCTAATTAAAATTTTTTTTACGTTGAGATTTACCAAGAACAATTATGAAAACTAATGGTATATCAATTATTATAGTTATGCAATTATTCTAATCTATTTTATATTATCTGTCAAATTTATTTTAAATAACAAAAAGTTAAAAAAGCCTTATAGGCTGCTCCTTAGTCAATTTGCCAGAAGACCGGTCTTTTGGTATAGTAGTATTATCAAAAAATGAGGAGATTTTATTATGATCGAAGCTTATAAGAAGTTTTGGAAGGGCTACGTAGATTTTGAGGGACGTTCAACACGTTCAGATTACTGGTTTGCATATTTGGCAAATATGTTAACTGTCGTTGCTTTTTATGTGTTGTTAGCAGTATTTGGAGGAATTGCAGGTGCAACTGATTCAAGCTTTTTAGCTGTTATTTCACTTATCCTACTACTTATCTTTTTTGCCTATGGTATTGCTGCGTGTTTACCTGGTATTGCTGTAACTGTTCGTCGTTTGCGTGATGCTGGCTACAATTGGCCGTATATTTTTGTTGCATTTATCCCATTTGTAGGTGGTATTATCTTAATTGTGTTGTTGTGTAAACCAACTAAGGTTGAGTATCCATTCAATAACTTCAATAACTTCAATAATCCACAGCAATAATAATGACTTAACAGCCTTGCTAGGCTGTTTTTTAGTTGATTTGTCAAGCTCCTTTTCTCTTGTTATACTGAGAGTAACATAAAAAAGGGGGATTTTATTATGATTGAAGCCTACAAAAAATTTTGGAAGGGCTATGTTGATTTTAAGGGCCGTTCAACACCCTCGGATTACTGGTTTGCATATTCGGCACATGTATTGATTTTCTTTGCTTCTTATTTGCTCCTAGCAGTGTTTGAAAGAATGGATTCTGAAACAGGATCAAGCGATTTATTTACTATTGGTGTTATTTTACTACTTATCTTTTTTGCCTATGGTGTTGCTGCGGTTTTACCTGGTATTGCTGTAACGGTTCGTCGTTTACGTGATGCTGGCTATCATTGGGCATATATTTTTATTCCTTTAATCCCATTTGTCGGTATTTTTATCCTTATTTTTTTACTATGTCAACCAACAGAAGTAGAAGTGCCATTGAACAACGTCGATAACCCACAGCAATAATGACAATCAACCAACTCTTTGAGTTGGTTTTTCTAATGTCAAAAAAGTTTTATGTTAATGTTGCACATTTTAATATTTCTGATATAATCTTATCTGAGACTAATCAATACTAAAATATAATTTAAGAAATGTGAATAACTTATGAAACTATTTCGTCACTTGAAAGAAAAACGTTACCTTATTTTGACATTTACCCTACCAGCTATCCTTTTGGCTCTGGCTATCGTCTTTTTGCAACCTGCGCAGAATCATGCTAAGGTCCAAGTTAAGGTGGGGACTAAGCAATCATCATCAAGCAAACCCAAGGCTTCATCCAAGTCATCGAGCTCAAGTTCGTCGTCATCTTCTTCAACTTCAAGTGAGTCTTCAAGCGAATCATCGTCAGCAAGCTCAACGGTAGAAGCAGCTAGTCAGACAGAAGCAAGCTCAACTCCTGCGGTAGCATCGGCGCCAACGCCTTCTTCAGCACAAGAGGCTTATCAAGCGCCCCAGTATAACTATGTGCCACCAACAACTTATACAGAGTCACATAGTGAGTCTTCAAGCTATACAGTACCTGCCTACAGCGCAGATGTTAGCTCTGGAACAACAGAATAAGGGTTAGAGAAAAGGAATTTAGGATTAGAAATGAAAAATAAAGTTTTAGCATTAGTGACAGGATTATCTAGTTTAGTCCTATTAGCAGCTTGTTCAAACCAGCAAAATGACATGATTTCGACGACTTCATCTTCATCAGTAGAGCAGTCACAATCAAGTAGTAGTGAAAGCTCTAGCACGAGTAATAGCTCAAGCTCTAGTCAGGAGAAAAAGGTAGATACCTCTGCCTATGATAGCATCATTAGTAAGTACCAAACGGCCGTGGCCAACAACCAAACGGATGCCTCACTTAATTCTCTCATTGTGACCTATGCTAATTCTCAAACAAGTCCTGCCTCAACGGTCTATACTTATCGTGATTTGGATGGTAATGGTGTTGATGAGTTGATTCTTGCTTTTAAGCCAGGTAAACTCTTTAAAGAACATGTGATTACGGATATTTACACTATCTCTAAGGATAGTGGTCAGGTGATTCGTCTGACAGAAGGTCCACAACTGGGCATGTTGGGTGAGCGTATGACATTGGCCTACCTCATGGATGACACCTTTAGCTACTATGGTAGTGCTGGTGCTATGGCTGGTGGAGGTTCTGGCTACCACTTTAGTAGTGATGGCCAGTCTCTTGTAAAAGATGACAGTGATTCGGGTGCAGACAAGGTTGATCTCTCTAATTGGGGTTGGAAGGACCTGAGCAGCGCCTCTACTAGTAGCTCTAGCACAGCGTCACAAACGCCAACAAGTTCATCAGCTCTTAAGCCTGATGAGCTCAAAAATGGCAATTACAAATCAGCTGTAGGAACATGGAAATCTTCAAATGGAAAGACCATCATCATTACTTCGGATGGACAGTTGGATTTCTGGGGCTATACTTATCCTATCGACAAAGTCTCACCGAATCAGTATGTGTCTGGTATATATACCTTAACTTATGTTGATTCTAGTCCAGTTGGGAATACTCCAATTCAGCTTTGTCCTAAGGGAGTTAGTGATGCAAGTGATGCGGGAGATAACAGTAAGGACCGTATTCTAGCGACGAATGGAGTGCCATCTGAGGAAAGCTATTTTTACAGAGTGGATTAATCTTATCAGATGATATAGTAACTAAAGAGTTAGGCCTCGGGTCTGGCTCTTTTACTATCCTGTCAACTTACAGAACGAGACAATTTCTCTATTCTTGTGCTATAATAAAAGTTATGACTAATGAATTTCACCATGTAACCGTTCTTTTACACGAAACTGTTGATATGCTTGATATCAAGCCCGATGGCATCTATGTTGATGCGACCTTGGGTGGCGCAGGACATTCGTCTTATCTTTTGTCGCAATTATCTGAAAAGGGTCATTTGTACTGCTTTGATCAGGACCAAAAGGCTATTGATAATGCTCAAGTGCGTCTCAAGGACTATATTGATAAGGGTATGGTGACTTTCATCAAGGATAATTTCCGTAATCTCAAGTCCAACCTTGAAGCCTTGGGGGTGTCTGAAATTGATGGCATTCTCTATGACTTGGGTGTCTCTAGCCCACAGTTGGATGAGCGTGAGCGTGGTTTCTCCTATAAACAGGATGCCAAGCTAGATATGCGTATGAATGAGGAGGCGAGTCTGACCGCTTATGATGTGGTCAATACCTATCCTTACAACGATTTGGTGCGCATTTTCTTCAAGTATGGTGAGGACAAGTTCTCTAAACAAATTGCACGTAAGATTGAACAGGCCCGTCAGGTTAAACCAATTGAGACCACGACGGAACTGGCGGAAATCATTAAATCGGCTAAGCCTGCTAAGGAACTGAAGAAAAAAGGTCACCCAGCCAAGCAAATTTTCCAAGCTATTCGTATCGAAGTGAACGATGAGCTTGGTGCTGCAGATGAGTCTATTCAAGAGGCCTTGGATTTACTTGCTGTAGATGGTCGTATTTCGGTGATTACCTTCCATTCTTTGGAGGATCGATTGACTAAACAGCTTTTCAAGGAAGCCAGTACGGTAGATGTGCCTAAAGGTCTGCCCTTTATTCCTGAAGACCTCCAACCTAAGGTAGCCTTAGTTAATCGTAAGCCAATCCTACCTAGTCAGGAAGAATTAGAAGCTAATAACCGCTCACATTCTGCTAAATTGCGTGTGGCTAAAAAAATCAGGAAATAATTATGGAAAATAAGGAACATCAGATTGTCAATAGAGCCATTAGAAACCATATTCGTTTTATGACGCGTATGGAAAAGGCCTTCTATTCGGCAATTGTTTTGACAGCTATTGTGATGAGTATTGCAGTTGTATTTTTACAAGGGCGTAATCAGGCTATCAAGCAACAAATCACAGACCTTAATAGCAAGATTAGTGATGAAAAAACAGAGCTTAATAATGCAAAGCAGGCGGTTAATGAGTTGACAAACTCTGACCGTATTAAAGAGATTGCTAATAAGGCAGGCCTGTCTATTAATAACGATAGTATTAAGAGTGTGAAGTAACCAATGAACAGATTAAGAAAACTTAAACATTTATTTCTAAACTATGTCGTTAGGGATAGGCGAAAGCCAGCCCAGAATCGACAGCACGTTGGTCAGAACCTTATGGTTCTCAGCATCTTTATCTTTTTCGTCTTTATTATCAACTTTGTGGTGATTATCGGGACAGACAGTAAGTTTGGTGTCGATTTGTCTACCCAGGCTGCTAAATCTTATAACACTAAGACCACGGTGGCTGCCAAGCGTGGGACGATTTACGACCGAAATGGAAATGTTTTGGCTGAGGATTCAACCAGTTATGCCATTTACGCTATCGTGTCGACCAGTTATGTGTCAGCGACTCAAGAAAAACTCTATGTCCAAGATAGTCAGTTTGACAAGGTTGCTGATATTTTAAAGGATAAGCTAGGAATTGAAAAGAGTGATTCCTTGGCCCAATTGCGTACTAAGGGTGCCTACCAGGTTTCCTTTGGGCTAAAGGGGAAGGGAATTACCTACTCTGTTAAAGAAGAACTAGAAAAAGCCTTTAAAGATGCGGGAATTAAGGGGATGGCCTTTGAAGCAACAACGTCACGAATGTACCCTAATGGAACCTTCGCGTCAGAGTTTCTTGGTCGTGCCGAAGCTGTTGAAAATAAAAAAGACGGCTCATATTCTTTAATTGGTCAAACTGGTTTGGAGCGCTCGCTCAATAGCCTCTTGACTGGAACAGATGGAGAGGCCATCTATGAAAAGGATAAAAACGGTAATACGCTTCTAGGTACGGAAACCATTACCAAGGAAGCTATCGATGGTAAGAACATCTATACAACCTTGTCAGCGCCTCTCCAAACCTTCTTAGAAACGCAGATGGATACCTTTATGGAGCAGACGCAAGGTGTCAATGCTTCAGCGACAGTTGTTAATGCTAAGACAGGTGAGATTCTTGCAACGACACAACGTCCGACCTATAATTCTGATACTCTTGAGGGACAGGCTAAGAAAAACTATGATTGGGTTAACCGTCTTTACGAAGCTCAGTATGAGCCTGGATCAACCATGAAGGTCATGCTCTTGTCAGCTGCTATTAACAATGGAAGCTTTAACCCGAATACGACCTATAGTAATGCTAATGGTATTAAGGTTGACGACGTTGAAATTAATGACTGGTCAATCAATGAAGGTATCTCAACAGGTCGTACCATGTCATTTGCCCAAGGCTTCTCTTATTCAAGTAACGTTGGTATGACCATGCTGGAACAAGAGATGGGAGACAAGGTTTGGTCTAGCTACTTATCTCTTTACAAATTTGGTCTTCCAACCCGTTTTGGGATGGTCGGTGAATCTTCAGGGGTTGTCTCTCGAAACTCTGTTAATATAGCTCAATCGTCCTTCGGACAAGGGATTTCGGTGACTCAGGTGCAGATGCTTCGAGCCTTTACCGCTATTTCAAACAATGGTATAATGCTAGAACCTCAATTTATCAAACAAGTTGCCGATACTAACCAAGGCACAGTTCGTACAGCGAAGAAGGAAGTTATCGGTAAGCCAGTTTCTAAGCAGGCTGCCTCTGAAACGCGTAACTATATGATTTCCGTTGGTACAGATCCAGAGTTCGGTACCCTTTACAATAAATCTGAAGGGTCACCTATTATCCAAGTTGGCAATTATGATGTTTCAGTTAAGTCTGGAACGGCTCAGGTTGCTGATGAGAAGACTGGGACCTACAAAGTTGGTTCCAATGAAACCCTCAATTCAGTTGTAGCCATGGTACCTACAGATAATCCAGAATATATCATGTATGTGACTGTACAGGAGCCTAAGACTTGGGATAATAATTTTTATGCAACTGTGGTTAACCCGGTTTTGGAAGAAGCCATGTCTATGGGAGACACCCTAGATACTTCTGTGTCTGAAGGTAGTGAAAAGACCGAGGAAACGAGCTATCAAACCGGCGATATTATCGGTAAGAGTCCGGGCGAGACAGCTAACACCCTTCGTCAAAACTTGATTCATCCGATTGTTCTGGGTGTTGGTGATAAGATTGAGAAGGTTTCTGTAGATGCCAAAGCCAATATCAAGGCTAATGAACAGATTCTTATCATGACCAATGATTTCACAGAACTTCCAGACATGTATGGTTGGACCAAGAAGAACGTTGAAACCTTTGCCAAATGGAAAGGCATTAAAGTTACTTATAAGGGTGGCAAGTCAGGGACTGTTACCAAACAAAGTGTTGCGGCAGGAAAAGCCCTGTCTAAAACCAAGAAGATTACCATTACTTTAGGAGACTAAGATGACTATGAGTCTGATAGCAGGTGTGGCCGCCTTTGTGTTGACGGTGCTCGCCATGCCTCACTTTATTACTTACTACAAAATCAAGAAAATCGGTGGCCAACAAATGCATGAAGATGTGAAGCAGCATTTGGCTAAGGCTGGAACACCAACTATGGGAGGGACAGTCTTCCTAGTGGTTGCCATCTTGGTTAGCTTGATTTTTAACTTCCACGTCTTTAGCGAGGGCCACCAAGCCTATGGTGCTACAGTAGGGATTCTCTTTGTAATTTTGATTTATGGAATCATCGGCTTCCTTGATGATTTCCTTAAGATTTTCCGTCAAATCAATGAGGGACTTAAACCTTGGCAAAAGATGGCCTTGCAGATTATTGCGGGTTTGCTTTTCTACTTTATCCACGTACTCCCTAGTGGGACAGATAGCCTAGCTATTGGTGGATTAACCATTCATCTCGGTGTCTTTTATGTTCTCTTTGTCCTATTCTGGATTGTCGGTTTCTCAAATGCTGTGAACTTGACAGACGGTATTGATGGTTTAGCTTCTATCTCTGTGGTTATCAGCTTGATTGCCTATGGAATTATCGCTTTTGTCAAGGGTGAGTTCGCTATCTTGACTATCATTATCACTATGATTGGGGCACTTCTTGGCTTCTTCGTCTTTAACCACAAGCCAGCCAAGGTCTTTATGGGAGATGTCGGTTCCTTGTCACTTGGAGCTATGCTTGCGGTTATCTCTATTGCCCTACGTGTAGAGTGGACCCTACTCTTGATTGGTGTGGTTTATGTCTTTGAGACAGCTTCTGTCATGCTACAGGTCAGCTATTTCAAATACACTAAGCGTAAGTATGGTGAAGGTCGTCGTATTTTCCGTATGACACCATTCCACCATCACCTCGAGTTGGGTGGTCTTTCAGGTAAGGGTGACAAATGGTCAGAGTGGAAGGTTGATGCTTTCCTTTGGACAGTTGGAGCACTTGCAAGTGCCATTACCCTTTGGATGGTTCTTGGAAACGTTATGAAATAAATGAAAAGAGCAGAAATGCTCTTTTTCTGTTATAATGATAGGGATATACTAGATAGAAAAGAAGAAGTAAACATGTCATTTAAAGATTTTAATTTTAAAACATTTATTCAGGAGGCTCTTGACGAGATTAAGTTTAAGGAGCCAACACCTGTTCAACAGAAATTGATTCCTGTAGTCCGTTCAGGTCGTGATTTGGTTGGTGAATCAAAGACGGGTTCAGGGAAGACACATACCTTCCTCTTGCCAATTTTTGAGAAACTAAATCCAAAGAGTGGTGATGTTCAGGTTGTTATTACAGCACCATCACGTGAATTGGCTACACAAATTTACCAAGCGACAAAACAAATTGCCAAACACTCTGAGACTGAAATTCGTGTAGTCAATTATGTGGGTGGTACAGACAAGCAACGTCAGATTGAGAAACTCAAGGTAGCACAACCTCATATTGTTATTGGGACACCAGGTCGTATTTATGACCTAGTTAAGTCTGGGGACTTGGCTATTCACAAGGCCCATACCTTTGTTGTTGACGAAGCTGATATGACCATGGATATGGGATTCTTGGATACTGTAGACAAGATTGCGGCAAGTCTACCTAAGGAAGTTCAAATTTTGGTCTTCTCAGCAACCATTCCTCAAAAATTGCAACCATTCTTGAAGAAGTATTTGACCAATCCAGTCATGGAACAAATCAAAACTTCAACAGTTATTGCGGATACTATTGATAACTGGTTGGTATCTACCAAGGGTCGCAACAAGAATGAACAGATTCTTGAGATGCTTAAGGGGATGCAGCCTTATCTAGCAATGATTTTCGTTAATACCAAGGAACGTGCTGACGATTTGCACAGTTACCTAGTGTCAAATGGTCTTAAGGTTGCCAAAATTCACGGCGGTATTCCACCACGTGAACGTAAACGTATCATGAATCAAGTTAAGAAGCTTGAGTTTGAGTATATAGTAGCGACTGACCTTGCAGCGCGTGGGATTGACATTGAAGGGGTTAGCCATGTAATCAATGACGCCATCCCTCAAGACTTGTCCTTTTTTGTTCACCGTGTGGGACGTACTGGACGTAATGGCTTGTCAGGAACAGCCATCACCCTCTATCAACCAAGTGATGACTCAGATATTCGTGAGCTTGAAAAGATGGGGATTACCTTTGAGCCGAAAGTCTATAAGGACGGCGAGTTTCAAGATACCTATGACCGTGACCGTCGTGCCAACCGTGAAAAAGCCTATCAAAAACTTGATACGGAAATGATTGGTTTGGTTAAGAAGAAAAAGAAAAAAATCAAGCCTGGCTACAAGAAGAAAATTCAGTGGAAGGTTGACGAAAAACGCAAACGTGAACGCCGTGCAGCTAACCGTGCTAAGGGACGTGCTGAGCGTAAAGCTAAGAAGCAAAGTTTCTAAGTATTGGCTTCTAGGTGAGAGCAAATTTTAATTTAAAAATTCAAGAGGTTGAAACCAAAGTGTTTCAGCTTTTTTGATTATTATCAAACTTTTTGGAAACTCAAAAGACCTTATTTAGTTTGAAGATATATTTTTCTTTTGAGCCTAAGGTCTCAAAACTTCCCAACGCTTATGACTACAAAGTCTTAGTCGTCATTATCACAGTGACAAGTCTCAGTATATGCTCACTACACTCGCAAAATAATTGGCTGTCTTAAGAACTGAAACTATGACAGATTTTAAATAGTTTTATCACAGCCATTTTTAAGAAGCTTTCCGTTTAAAGTAAAATAATGTGTAAGTTTGAGGTTATTAGTTGAGTCAACTCTCAAAATCAGGTAGTGACATTTATGTCACTACTTTTTTGTTGGCTTTCTATCTATAATACAATCATAGCTTTTGAGAAAAGGCTAAAAAATATTTTAAAGGAGGTTGTTTTAATGACGACACAAATCATTAACAATTTTAACTCACTTAATTCCGAAGATCTTTCTACTGTTAAGGGTGGAGCATGTAGTTTTTGGGGAGCTACAGCTGCCGTAGGCGTCGGGGCTGTTGGAGGAGCCATTAAAGGTGGTATTCAAACAGGTACTTGGCAAGGTGCAGCCTTAAAGGGTATTGGTTATGGTATTAAAGATGGGATTACTTATGGACTTATTTGTCGTTATTAGGCGATTACTGAGTCAATTTTTTGGCCAAATAGTACTTGCGCTACTAATTTATGGGCTTATATTCTTTGCTTGGCAACACTTTAGAGGAGAAATTTTCTCAATTGTGTGCATCTATGTCAGTATATCCCTAGCAGATGACGTCTATCATCTCGCAGAAGAATATGTTAAAAAGAAAGTTAACTAGGAATACCTTCCTGTTTGAAAAATAGCATGTAAAAACTTGGCAAAATGATTGTCAAGTTTTTTTATAGCAAAAGTGCTACAATAGGAGTCATGAAAGACACGATTCGAATTCTTCATATCAATGATTTACACTCTCATTTTGAACAGTATCCACAACTCAAGCGAGCTGTGGATGATTTGAGTCAGACAGATAGAGAGTTGATCAAGGTAGATCTTGGGGACAATGTGGATAAGTCCCATCCCTTATCTGATGCGACAGCCGGGCGTTTTAATGTAGCCCTGATGAATGAGTTGGGGATAGACTATGCGACTATTGGAAATAATGAGGGGATTGGTCTGGCCAAGGAGGAGCTAGACTGTCTTTATGAGCAGGCTAAGTTTCAGCCGATCATAGGAAATCTCAAGGATGAGGGGAGACAACCTGAATGGGCTAAGCCCTATCTTATCCACAAAACTAAAGCAGGTACAAACATTGCTTTCTTGGCCTATACCTTCCCATATTACATCACCTATGCTCCCAACGGTTGGCAAGTGTTAGAGCCTATGGCTCGGTTGGAAGAGGATTTGGCTCGTCCCGAGGTAAGGGATGCAGATATAGTCGTCGTTCTTAGCCACCTAGGTGTACGTTATGATGAGCAGATTGCAGAGACTTATCCACAGGTAAATCTTGTCATCGGAAGCCACACGCATCACCTTTTTGAAGAGGGCAAATTAGTCAATGAAACCTATTTAGCAGCTGCTGACAGATATGGTTATTATCTTGGCTGTATTGACCTTACTGTGAAAAATGGGCAATTGATAGAGTGTCAGATTGAGGCTATCCCCACCAAGTCCTACATCTTGGATTTAGACAAGGAGGACGAAGCCTTTATCAAGGCTATGCGTGAGGAAGGCCATCGTCGTTTAGCTCAGAAAAAAGTAGCTAATCTAGGTCGAGAACTAGATTTTGATGAGACCTGTCAATTGGTTTTGCAGGCTGTTTGTCAGGAGACTCATAGCCAATTAACGCTTTTAAATACTGGACTCATCATGAAGACTTTGGGTCCTCAAGTGACCATGGCAGACCTGCAAGAAGCCCTTCCTCATCAGATGCGGATGGCTCGTCTAGTCGTGACAGGACAAGAGCTCAAAGAAATCTGTCAGGAAGTTTTTACTAAGGCTGAACTCCTTAAAAATCAAGCTATTAAAGGTATGGGATTTAGAGGGAAGACATTTGGTGAAGTAATCACGGGGAATTTTGCTTACAAAAACGGTAATTTGTTGTATAATAGAAGGGTTGTAGATTCCAATGAGAAGTTTAGTTTGGTCCTTGTGGACCAGTACTACTTTGCTTCTTACTTTCCTACAATTAAGGAAAAGGAAGTTACTCTTCTTTTTCCAGATTTGTTAAGGGAACTTGTGGCCAAGTATTTAGGAAAAAATGGTGCCAATTGGGATAAGATATAGAGACTTTATTACAGCATCATGATAGAAAATAAGAGAGAGCAGAAAGGATGGCACATGCGTAAAGAAATCTTGCCAGAAATGTTTAATTATAATAAATATCCAGGGCCAGACTTTGTGTATGTGGCTGATCTTCTGAAATCAGATGCCTGTCAGTTTACAGTTCTTGAAAATCACAAGGATGCTTTAGACGCTACCCGCTTTGGGCAACGTTTTTCTGAAATCATGCTCAAGTATGATTATATCGTTGGGGACTGGTCCAATGATCAGCTTCGCCTTAAGGGATTTTACGAGGACGAGCGCCCTAATACGCGTAAGACAGACCGCATTAGCCGATTGTCGGAGTATTTGCGTGAATACTGTGCCTTTGGTTGCGCCTACTTTATTTTGAAAAATGAAGAGCCGCAATTAATCGTCTTTGAAGAGGAGACAGAACCTCGTCGCAAGCGCCGTCGTTCTAATAATCGTCGTAATGCTTCTCAGGAATCTAGAGAGCGCAATGCTTCTCAAAAGAATAAAGGACAAAAAGCTTCTGCTAAGCAAAAGCCAGACAAGTCCAAACGAAGAGATAGGGATCAAGAGGGTCCAAGCTTTGAGAAAATCAAGCGTCGCCCTAAGTTCAAATCTAGATCCGAGGACGGTGGTCGTGAGCGTAAGCCTAACTTCAAGAAGAGTCAGAAGCAAGCTCCAAAATCTAAAGGTCAAAACACCCCATCGAAGAAACAAAGCCAGACCAAGTCAGATGGTCAGCATTTCACAATCAGAAAAAAAGGAAATTAAACTATGTCAGAAGTAACAACACAAGCAAAACCAGAACGCCGTAAACGTCAGAAGTTAGAGGATATGGAAGGCTACAAACCTTCTATTTATGGTCTTACTCGTGACGAGTTGATTGATTGGGCTATGGAACACGGTGAAAAGAAATTCCGTGCTACTCAAATTTGGGATTGGCTCTACAAGAAGCGTGTGCAATCTTTCGAAGAAATGACTAACATTTCTAAGGATTTCATTGCTAAATTGAATGAGAATTTCTGTGTGAACCCATTGAAACAACGTATCGTTCAAGAATCTAAAGATGGTACCGTTAAATATCTTTTTGAATTGCCAGATGGTATGTTGATTGAGACGGTTTTGATGCGTCAACACTATGGTTTGTCTGTCTGTGTGACAACCCAGGTTGGATGTAACATCGGTTGTACTTTCTGTGCCAGTGGTTTGATTAAGAAACAACGTGACTTGACTGCTGGTGAGATTGTGGCGCAAATCATGTTGGTACAAAAATACTTTGACGATCGTGGCGACGGTGAACGTGTAAGCCACGTGGTTGTTATGGGTATCGGTGAGCCATTTGATAACTATGACAATGTGCTTCGTTTCTTGCGTACCATTAACAATGATAATGGTCTTGCCATTGGAGCGCGTCACATTACCGTATCAACATCTGGTTTGGCACCAAAAATCAAGGAATTTGCTAACGAAGGTGTTCAAGTTAACCTTGCCGTATCACTTCACGCGCCTAACAATGACCTTCGTTCAAGCATCATGCGTATCAACCGCTCATTCCCACTTGAAAAACTCTTTGAAGCTATCGAGTATTACATCCAAACAACCAACCGTCGTGTAACTTTTGAGTATATCATGCTTAATGAGGTCAATGACCATCCTGAAAATGCACAAGAGTTGGCTGATTTGACTAAGAAAATCCGTAAGTTGTCATACATCAACTTGATTCCATATAACCCAGTATCAGAGCACGATCAATATAGCCGTTCAACTAAAGAACGTGTGGCGGCCTTCTACGATGTGCTTAAGAAAAATGGGGTTAACTGTGTGGTTCGTCAAGAGCACGGTACAGATATCGATGCTGCTTGTGGACAATTGCGTTCAAACACTATGAAACGCGACCGTCAAAAAGCAGTGGCAGAAGCTTCTGGTAAATCAGAAGGTAAGTAAGATGTTTCGGCTTAAGACTTGGGTAGATAAGGATGGAGAACTAACACCAAAAGGAAGAAAGCTAAGCCGAGTTTTGGTCTATACTTATCTCCTTTGTTTAGTGCTCCTGTGTTGGACACCCCAGTACGGGCTAGTTGAAGGTGTTGACACCCCTGGTATTCAACATTTTGGTCGTGTTGTGGTCCTATTAACCCCATTCAATAGTTTGACCAACTTTTATCAGCTGGATAGTCTTAAGGAGATTGTCTTTGTCCTTGGGCAAAATGTGACCAACATTTTCTTACTGAGTCCGCTGATTTTAGGGCTTTTAGCCTTGTACCCCAGATTCAGGTCTTGGAAAAAGGTCCTTTTAGCGACCTTTGTCATGTCTTTGACGATTGAGGTTGGACAAGTCATTCTAGACCTTCTCATTGATGCTAATCGTGTCTTTGAGTTAGATGATTTATGGACCAATACTTTAGGAGGTTTGCTGGCATTAGCTGCCTACCGCCTCCTTGTGAAACTGATTCAAACGCATTTTAAAGAGTAAAAAACCTGGGAGCTTACGCGTCTCAGGTTTCACTTATTTTCTATCATACAAATACAACACATTCAAAAGAGGGAAAAATGAATAAACACGTTTGGAGAAATAATGAAACATTTAATGATGACAGTAGTCACCGTATTAACGTTAGGAGTAACAATGACGATGGTTAAGGCAGATACCTATCAAAGTGGCCGTGATGCCGATATCATGCGAGAAAGAGGACAGGTTTGGAATTATTCTGAGGCTAAGAGAGAGCCTCAATTAGCTAACTACAACACCGATGGTCGCTATCTCAGTGAGGCAACTAACTTTGAATTGTACAATTTTGTCAGAGAGTATAAGACATCTGATGAAATCAGACGCATTTGGAACCCTAAGAAAGATGAATCCGTTATCCATGATAAGGATAGCTACTCTATGGATGATGGGCACAAGGTCTATAATTTTGATTCCTTTGCTTATCAATTGCCAGAGTCTACTGATTTTGGGAAGTTATCTTATATTGGTCACTTTCAGTTAGAAGATGGCACAATCTATCGCTATTGGAAGTAACCTTATCATACGAGACTTATACGAGGTCTATTATTAACCATTTGTAAGGATAGGAGGAGTAACTTGTCTTTTAAAGAATCAATCATTGCAAAACTTTGGTGGTTTTTCAAGTTAGAAAAACGCCGGTATATTGTTGGGATTTTGGCACTGAGTCTGGTTTCGGTTCTCAATCTGATTCCTCCTATGGTTATGGGGCGGGTCATTGATGCTATCACATCGGGAAAATTGACCAATCAGATCTTGCTTTTGAATCTCGTTTATTTGCTTTTGGCAGCTTTGGGGATGTACTATTTGCGCTATGTTTGGCGCATGTATATCTTAGCGACCTCTTATCGCTTGGGTCAGATTATGAGGTCACGCCTTTTTGAGCATTTTACCAAGATGTCGCCTTCTTTTTATCAAAAGTACCGAACAGGGGACCTCATGGCTCATGCAACTAATGATATCAACTCCTTAACCCGCTTGGCTGGTGGGGGTGTCATGTCAGCCGTAGATGCGTCTATCACAGCCTTGGTAACCTTAATCACCATGTTCTTCAGCATTTCCTGGCAGATGACCCTGTTGGCTGTCTTACCCCTACCCTTCATGGCTTTTGCGACTAGTCGTTTGGGACGCAAGACCCATAAAGCTTTTGGTGAATCCCAGGCAGCCTTTTCAGAACTTAATAATAAGGTTCAGGAGTCGGTATCAGGGATCAAGGTAACCAAGTCTTTTGGCTATCAGGAGGCTGAGCTTCAGTCCTTCCAAGAGACCAATAAGATGACTTTTAAAAAGAATATGCATACCATGAAGTATGACAGCCTTTTTGATCCTTTGGTCTTGCTCTTTGTTGGCTCATCTTATGTTTTAACCCTTCTTGTCGGGGCCTTTATGATTCAGACTAATCAGATAACGGTCGGAAATTTAGTAACCTTCATTACCTATTTGGATATGTTGGTTTGGCCTTTGATGGCCATTGGCTTTCTCTTTAATATCACACAGAGGGGAAATGTATCCTACCAACGTATTGAAAATCTTCTGGAGCAGGAATCAGATGTTCAAGATCCTGCTCATCCTCTCCCAAGCATTGAAAATGGTCGTTTAGAATATGCGATTGACCGCTTTGCTTTTGAGGATGAGGATACTTTGAGAGATATTCATTTCACCTTGGACAAGGGCCAAACCCTTGGTTTGGTTGGGCAGACTGGTTCAGGAAAGACGGCTCTTGTCAAGTTGCTCTTGCGGGAGCACGATGTCAATCAAGGAGCCATCTATTTAAATGGACATGATATCCGAGACTATCGCCTATCAGACTTGCGTAGCTTGATGGGCTATGTTCCTCAAGACCAGTTTCTCTTTGCCAGTTCAATTTTAGACAATGTCCGCTTTGGTAATCCTGAACTCGCCTTTGAAAAGGTGGAAGAAGCGACTAAGTTGGCTCAAGTTTATGAGGATATCAAGGCTATGCCTGAAGGCTTTGAAACAATCATTGGTGAAAAGGGTGTCAGCCTATCAGGTGGTCAAAAACAACGTCTGGCCATGAGTCGTGCCATGATTTTGGATCCAGATATTTTGATTTTGGACGACTCCTTATCTGCGGTTGATGCCAAGACAGAACATGCCATTTTTGATAATCTCAAGCATACCCGCAAGGACAAGACGACGATCATTACCGCCCATCGTCTTAGTGCGGTAGTGCACGCTGACCTCATCTTAGTCATGCAAAATGGTCGTATCATTGAACGGGGCCGTCATGAGGACTTACTAGCTCAGGGTGGTTGGTATGCCAAGACCTATGAGTCTCAACAGTTAGAAATGGAAGGAGGAGAAGTTGATGCCTAATCAAAACCAATGGTCTGTGTTTAAGCGTCTCTTGACTTATCTCAAGCCTTACAAATTCTTGACCTTTCTAGCTTTGGCCTTCCTCTTGTCCACTACGGTTATCAAGAGTATCATTCCCCTTGTGGCCTCTTATTTTATCGACCACTATCTGCATGATATGAATCAGGCGGCAAGCTTGATTCTGATTGGTTACTATGGTCTTTATCTCTTACAGACGCTAGTCCAGTATTTGGGAAATCTCTTTTTTGCGCGTGTGTCCTACAGTATTGTCAGGGATATTCGCCGAGATGCCTTTGCCAATATGGAGAAACTAGGTATGTCTTACTTTGACAAAACTCCAGCAGGCTCTATCGTTTCCCGCTTGACCAATGATACAGAGACTATTAGCGAGATGTTCTCAGGGATTCTGTCTAGCTTTAT
>NZ_JAPVYF010000018.1:0-43887 GCF_041431705.1 Streptococcus sp. 27098_8_74 | reverse complement strand
GCTATGATAAACTACTACTAACAAGAAAATTGTTAGATTTGAGGTTAATATGAAACAAGAAACACTAATGAAAAATATAAACGAGTTGCTTGAGATTATGCCTTGGTATGTTAAGGAATATTATCAAGCAAAGCTCGTTATTCCATATAGCTATAAGACACTGTATGAGTACTTAAAAGAATACAGACGATTTTTTGAATGGTTGATTAGCGATCATGGGAAATTGGGTGAAACCAGACGATATGCAGATTATGATACGATTGCCGATGTTCATATTGATGAGCTGGCTCATTTACCAAAGTCTATTATCGAAGCTTATTTTGTCTATCTTCGTGAAAATACTGAGCGTCGTTCTATCTCTGAAGTCAGCATTGTTCGGACTAAGGATGCTCTCTCAAGTTTGTTTAAGTATCTTACTCAAGAAACTGAGGATGATGAGGGTGAGCCTTATTTTTACCGAAATGTCATGGTTAAGGTCAAAATCAAGAAACCTAAAGATACCTTGGCTAGTCGTGCTGATAACATGAAAGAAAAACTCTTTTTAAATGATACACAGTCTTTCTTGGACTATATCGATAATGAACATGAAAAGAAAATCTCTAAACGTGCCCAGGTATCCTTTGTCAAAAATAAAGAGCGTGATCTTGCTGTCATAGCACTTCTACTCTCTACTGGAGTCCGGTTATCTGAATTAGTGAACCTAGATATGCAAGATGTCAATCTAGCCACAAGAACAATTACAGTTATTCGAAAAGGTGGGAAAAAGGACGTTGTAAATATAGCTCCATTCGGCATACCTTATATCGAGCGTTATTTAGAAATTAGGAAGGGACGCTACTCAGCTAGTGATTCAGATAAAGCATTCTTCTTAACGACTCAGAATAAAGTGCCTGCAAGGCTTGGCACACGTTCTGTCGAGCTTTTGGTGAAGAAGTTATCTACCGCCTATGGTAAGCCTACTACTCCTCACAAACTGCGACACACCCTTGCGACACGTCTATATGAGCAAACAAAAGACAGTCTCCTGGTCTCCCAACAATTAGGACATAAGGGGACTGCAATGGTAGAGGTTTATGCACACGTAGCTGCAGAGACGACTAAGGAAGCATTGAGTGACTTGTAGTTTATTGTCACTTCTATTTTAGCTGTACACGATACATAGTACAATATATATATGTATAGGCTTAAGAGTGTTAGAAAGTAAATAGTTAAAAAGCAACAACCACATAATATAGGTTGCTGCTTTTTTTAGTGAATATGATTTTCCAAAAGCTGAATTTGAAGGATATTGTCGAGTTGGACTAATCTATACCCTTCACTAGTTTTTATTGATATTTCCTTACGAGACAGTTCTCTCACTTCGCCAAATAAAGTAACTTTTTTATCAAGATGTTTGATAGTGAACTGCCCTTTAAGTTGGTTGGCATAGAGTTGAGAAAGTAATAAGAGTTTCTGAGGCTTACTTAAGTCTGTTGAGAAGTCAACACGATTTTTAGCAGCATGTAATGATGAGGTATGCTCGGACAGAAAGAACCCCATCCACTTCTGCATCCCAGGGTCCTGATATTCTCTTGCTGCTTGAAATGGTAAATAGGAACGATCAATCATTTTAAACCATCCAATCCTCCAGCTGAATGTCCTCCGATGAGATTACTTCTGGCAATACTCCTCGATGCACTATCAAGTGCATTAGCTTTTAGCAGAGAGGTAAAACCAAATTGGTCTCTGATAGAATCTATTGCTGTCTGGAGCCTTTCTTCTTTTTCGATTTGTTCGACATCATCGAACAGTGAGATTAAACCAAAAGATTCATCTACAAAACCAGAATAATTAACCGCTACACTTCGGATTGCTCCTGAAGTGTATTTATTATGGAATAACTTCAGGACATAATTTGTCAGCACGTCAGTGTTATTCGTTGGTTCAATTTTCATTTGAGTATTGATAGAGCGTTTGTTTTCTTGCTTAGAGTAGCCAAGGTGTATAGAAACAACAGTCGCTTTTTTGCCTATCTTTCTCAGTCGGATAGCAACTTGCTCGGCCATCTCTCTAAGGACAATTTCAATATCTCGTTGTCTAAAATAGTCTCTAGGAAGAACCTGGGAGTTGCCTAGACCTTTTGATTTTGGTTTATAAGGTTTATGAACGTTACTTTCATCAATACCATTAGCATGAAACCATAATCGAAGACCAGTTACTCCTAATTCTTTCTTCAAGATATCTGGGTTAGCATTTGCCAAGTCTTTGATTGAGTAGATACCTAACGTGTTGAAGCGTTTCTCCATTCTTTTACCGATACCCCAGAAATCTGTCATGTTTGGAATAGACCATACCTTCTGCTCCACGTCCTCATAAGACCAATTAGCTCTCATGGTTGGTGTTTTCTTTGCTTCATTATCAAGGGCAAGTTTAGCAAGTAAGGGGTTAGCGTTGGACATACCAACGGTTGAATAGATGCCAGTTTGTCTCCAGATGTCTCTCTGGATCCTCGCAGAAATAAGGTCGAGTTTTTGTTTTCGTGACAACTGTTTTTCTGGCACGAAGTAATTAAGAGAACTAGACAGGTCAATAAAACCCTCGTCTATAGAATAAGGGTAAATATCGTTAGGACTACCATAGTTTTGAAAAATGCCTTGAATTTCCATATTAACTGAGATATATTCGTCCATTCTGGGAGGAACGATGAAAGTCACTTTTGCCCAATCTTCAATGAATCGCACGTATTCTGGATCTGTTCTCAGTCCTTGTCTCTTGGCATTGTAATACGAGAACCTTCTTGTTTGAACATCAAAAGGGAGGTCGTATGCTCTTCCAACATTTGATTTTCCAAACACTTTCTTAAATATCGGTGAAGAAGCAAGGATAAGACCTGCAGAGTTATCAGCTCTACTCATAACACATAAAGAAGTCTTTAAAGGATGTAGTCCTCTCTCAACACATTCGACGCTAGCATAAAAAGACTTCATATCGATAAAAGCGATATCGCTTCTTGGCTCTCTTGAATAATCAAAATATCCCATGTGCCACCTCTTTTGTTAGTTTATAAGCTAACAAAAGTATAGACTATTTTGGTGAGGTTTTCAAGTGATACAGTGTTGCCAATAGCTTTGATAGTAAAAAAACACCAATAGCTGCAATTGGCGTTTTCAGTAGTCTTCTAATTCTTTTTAAAATAGAGTATAGAGTTATAAGCAACTTATTCAGAACTTTCTGTTGCTGACGACTCGGTAGTAGTATTAGAGTTGTTTCCCCCATTGTTATTATCTAGGACATAGGCACCCAAGAGTGAATTATAACCATTTTCATCAATATGGCTATGATATTCAGGATTCAACATCGTTTCTTTTGATGATTCGGTAACTCCAGGATCTTGTTGTTGTGCAGGTGTTGTTGGGGCACTTCCAGCTACCGTTTTGGTGTTACTCTGAGCTGATTCACTAACAGTTGCTTGAGTAGAGCTTGAACTAGATGATGATGGTTTCGTAGAGGATGGGATTTCCGTTTTTGAGGAGTTTTTGCTTGTGCTATCATCTTTAATCTCAATTAACTTCTCATATATCTTTTGCGTCAAAGCATTTTGTTGTGATGCCGTTAATGATGCTGCGACACGAATAACAACCGTTCCATAAACATAGTGTGAACCAGGGTTGATAACAGTTGGCAGACCATCGAATGCACTTAAATAGACATTTCGTTTTTGGGCATCTTCAGCCGTTTTATAGACCTCAACACATCCACCTGCATCTGTACCTTTTGCTACTAAATCAGCACCAGCAACTGGATTAGTTACTTGATTGTCTGAGAAATAAACTGCTGCCGTATAACTTCCTTGCTTGTTTAAACCTTGATTTGGATCATTATCCTCTGTAGCTGATTGAACATCTGAAATCGTATCAATTTCCTTAAGACGACTTTCCACAAATGTATTGGAAGGATTGGTAATTTGTTTTAACTGCTTAACACTTGTTGAATACTTCTGGTTTTTATCTTTAAGATGTTTTATTTCTGTCGAGTAGTTAATTGATTTTTTTAGTGATTTAACTTGTTTATTGATGTCGCTTGTTTTCTTTTTGATTTTAGGAATTACTTGCTTCTTCTTTTCAGCGGTTGAGACTTCGTTTTTTAGTTCAACCGTCAGATTTTCGTCTAAGGGCTTATCTTTACTACTAAGTAGTTTCTTAGACACTTTAATTGTTTCCTCTAAGCTACTGTTTTCTTTTTGAATTTTAGCTGTCACTTCATTAAATGACTGTACCGCTCTTTGATGTGGTGAAATTGCAAGTACATAGTACCCTACACCAAAACATAATAGTACGATAAGAGAAATTATGGCACTTTTCTTTGTATCAATTTTTTTCATAAAATCAAATTTCATTTTCAATCTCCAAAAAACAAGTCTTCAGGATCCCAAATAGCTATCAGGGATTTACTATTAATTATTCCGTTTTATTATACTTAAATGTTCTAACATTTTAAAGTGGTCTTTTGATTATTATTCAAGAAAATTACTGGAGTTTAGAAGTTAAGGATACTATTCATCAACAATACTAAATAAATATTTTCTCTTTTTTGAAGTTAAGAGTATAAGGTAATTCAATGTATTAAGAAATAATTCATTCTTACTGAGGTAAAATTAGGATTCAATACAAAAGAAAAACGCTGACTTCAAGCGTTTTTTCTTTTTGGGCTCTATAATTTCTGTAGTGGGTAAAACCACTGTAGAGATTATAGAGCTTTTTGAGTATACACAAAAAAAACCATAAGAACTATAATGAAAAGCGATCAAACCATCATTAGGAAGAACTTATGAGACTTATTAAGAATACCACAGAATTAATTGGAATTAAAGACCAACATATCAAAATTTCACTTGTTTTTGAAAAAGATACTCACATCGAGATTCAAGCAAAACTCGATTACCCTGCACCATCATGTCCTCACTGCCAAGGAAAGATGATCAAATACGACTTTCAAAAGCCTTCTAAAATTCCTCTTCTCGAGCAAGCGGGAACCCCATCTCTACTACGTCTGAAGAAGCGCCGTTTTCAATGTAAAAGTTGTAGGCGAGTCACGGTAGCTGAGACATCAATCGTTGAGAAAAATTGCCAGATCTCAAATCTAGTCCGTCAAAAAGTTGCACAACTCCTAACAGAGAAGGTGTCACTAACGGATATTGCCAGAAGACTCCGTGTATCAACGTCCACTGTCTATCGTAAGCTTGACCAGTTTACTTTCAAAGAACATTATGACAAACTTCCAAGGGTTATGTCCTGGGATGAGTTTGGTTTCAAGAAAGGGAAATTGGCCTTTCTTGCTCAGAACTATGAGACAAACAAACTCATAACCATCCTTGATAATCGTCGCCAAACTACTATCCGAAACTACTTTTTGAAGTATCTATTGAAAGTCCGACAACAGGTATACTTTATCACGATAGATATGTCTGGAGCCTATATCCCACTAGCCAAAAAACTTTTTCCCAATGCTAAAATCGTTCTTGATCGTTTCCACATTATCCAGCACCTTGGACGTGCCTTTTTAAAGACAAGAATTGCTATTATGAACCAGTTTGATAAGAAGTCACTACCCTATCTAGCCTTGAAAAATCACTGGCGTCTCTTTCAAAAGGATAGCCGTAAGCTATCTCTCAACTCTTTTTACTCAAAGACCTTCCGCCAAACTTTAGTACCACATGAAGTCGTTGAGAAAACACTGGACTTTTCAGGAGAGCTCACCGACTACTATACTCTTTACCAGCTTTTACTTTTCCACTTTCAGGAGAAGAGAGTAGGTGAGTTTTTTGAGTTGATAGAGGAGAACATGAGCAAGGTCAATCGCTACTTTCAGACGGTCTTTAGGACTTTTCTTAGACACAAGCAATACATCAAAAACGCACTAGAAACTGACTATTCAAATGCAAAACTTGAAGCAACTAACAAGTTGATCAAAGACATCAAACGGTTGGGATTCGGTTTTAGAAACTTCATTAACTTTAAGAAACGTGTCTTCATCACTCTGAACATACATAAAAAGAGGATCTATCCGGTCCTCTCAAGATGTTAGCTTTTCGTTACCCACTACAGTTGACAAAGAGCCAAAAAATGGCAATTCAATTGAATGCCATTTTTTAATATTTTATATAGACCTTAACTTATCTCGTTTTATATAAAAAATTATTGATATAAGTACCAAAACAAAAGAAATAAAAAGAATAGCTACTAATGGTTCAATCTCAATCGAATCAATTGGGTAATTTCCTATCCATTCGAAAGGGGATAATTTTCTAATAGGTCTAGATATATCCAAAGTTTCCCCAAATAACATCATGAATACACAAAATCCATAATATATCCAAATTGTATTTATCAATCTAGGGGCTACAGCTATTAATAATGATGAAATTGAAATAAATAACCCAAAAGTTGGTACAAACATAAGTGAAGCTTTGGTAACCATATAGTAAGATAATCCTTCAGGCAAAGTAGAGTTTCCAGTTAACCAAAAGAAAAGTGCAAATAGTATTTGAACAATTAAAGTTTGAATGACTCCAATAAAAATTAAATTCAAAAGAGGAAAAGCCTTCCCAATTTTTTTTGATAGAACTATTTCCAATCTACCAGACTTCTCTTCCGAGACTGAATATAACATTGTTATAATAACGGGAATTAAAGAAATCGCACTCATTAAAGGAAAAATAGTAGCTATAAATTGTTTAATAGAATCAGTATTTGAGCTCTGTAAAGCCAAATATGAGATAGAGCTCATAAAGCTGTCAATATCACTTAGCAGATACCCATATGAACCTGCTAATACAACAATAAAGATAGTCCAAAAAACAAATCCTGTTGTTAACAATTTCAAAATTAACCCAGTTGGAGTAGTTAGCAAAAAACTATTATTTTCTTTCTTCCGTTTGTTCTTGAAGATATAATCACCCATATCACGTTTCAAATATAGATATAGGGAAACAACAAAAATAAAAATTGATAAAATTAAAAGTAAAATGAAATAAAGATAGTTATTACCTGTGAATGCTCTTGACTTCAAGACCCAGCCTAAAGGAGAAAAAAACGAAAGGTTGTTTTTATTTAAATCACCAATTGCACGGATTAAATACGAGAGTCCCAAAACCATAAATGATGAACTATACACGTTTCTAGACGAGTCAAATAAATTTGAAAATAAAACTGATATACTTGCAAAAAATACGCCCGTACTTGAAATTATAGCGCTAAATAACAACGATCCTTTTAAACTAATTCCATCAATATTAAGTAAGAGAAGTCCAAATCCGATAGTAATAAATGACAAAAAATTTATAAAAAATATAACAAGGAATAATGAGGCATAATCTGTCAGTTTTCCAAATGGATAAGATTTTATAATTTCTAATCTACCAGTTTCTTCCTCACTTCTTGTATTTCTTGTAACTAAAATAATATTAAAAATGGCAGAAACAATTGAAGTAAATAAAATAGTCTGATTTACTAATAATGCACCTAAAGTAAAATTACCTTCATCCTTATAGACCGGTCCTAAAATTGCTACCATTGCGGGATTATTCATTGAGTTTGCACCAATCTCTCGCTCAACTGCACTGGGGTACAATTCTGAAAATGAGCTTGCTTGAGACAACACAAGAAATGTTACAATAAAAAGATATGCTAACAAATATAGTCTCTCTTTTTTTAGTAAAAATCTAATATATAAAATCGTATTATTAAAAAGTCTACTCATAGCTTACCTTTCATGCTTCATGATAATAGTATTCAAACAGCTCTTCTAAACTCAATGGATTAATCTTTATGTCTTCCGTATGGTACAATGAAATTATTTTTAAAACTTCCGTCAAAGATTCAGTATCAACTTGAAATTTCAATTTTTTAGTATTATTATCTTGTAAAAGATTATATATTTTTCCAGCATTTTTTAGAGTATCAATTGAGATATCGGAAATTAACTCAATATTTGTTCTAGAAATATGCCTTAAATCAGTTAATGTACCTGTTTCAATAATTTCACCTTTCCGAATTATACTGACTCTATCACATAGTTCTTCTACTTCAGATAAAATATGACTTGATAAAAGAATAGTCTTACCAGCTTCCTTTTCTTCTCGAAGGCATTTTTTGAATACAGATTCCATCAAAGGATCTAAACCAGATGTAGGTTCATCAAAAATTAACAATTCTGCATCTGATGCAAATGCTGCAATTAATGCAACTTTTTGTCGATTTCCTTTAGAATAGCTTCGACACTTCTTAGAAGTATCAAGATTAAATATTTTTATGTAGTAATCCCTTCTTTTTTTATCTATTTTTCCATTAAAACCTAAAAGCATATTAATAACTTGAATACCTGTTAGATTATTCCATAGGTTCACATCTCCTGGCACATAAGCTATTTTTGAATGTACTTTTACACTATCTTTCCAAGCATCATAGCCAAATATTTTTATACTTCCCTTGTTTGCTTTATATATACCTAGTATCGTCCTAATTGTAGTTGATTTCCCTGCACCGTTTGGTCCAATAAAACCATGTACTTCACCTTTTTTTAGCTCTAAATTAATTTTATTTAAAGCCAAAAAGTCTCCAAATTTCTTTTCAACATTGGTTAATTTTAAAACAATCATTAATCTCTCCAAATTAAATTCTTAATCCACCATCAACATTTAAAAAACATCCACTACAGTATGAGGCAGCATCACTGGCAAGAAAAAGAACAGCCTGTGCAATCTCATCAGGAGTACCGATTCTACTCAACGGTATCATATCAATATTTTTATTTAATATTTTAGAAGGGACTCCACTTATCATATCAGTTTGAACAATGCCTGGTATGACAGAATTAACTCTAATTCCATATTTTCCCAACTCTTTTGAGAGAGCTCTCGTTAATCCATTAAGTGCAGATTTAGAAGCTGAATAATTGGATTGCCCTATAGTCCCCCGCTCACTTGCTATAGAGGAGATATTAACAATATTTCCATCTTTTTGTTCTATCATAAAAGGTATGACCTCCCGTAGAAGGTAAAATGGTCCATTTAAGTTTACATTAATAACACTTAACCATTGCTCATCGGTCATATTTTGTATAAAACTGTCATTAATTATTCCAGCATTATTAATAACAATATCTATTCTTTTAAATTTTTCTATAACCTTTTTTATAGTTTGCTTTACTTGACTATGGATACTAATATCACATTCAAAAAGATATAATTGATTTGGAAATTTATCTGATAACTTTTTCAAATCACTAGAGCTAATATTTCTTGAGAACGAAACGACCGTGCATCTTTTTTCAAGCATCATTCGAACACAAGACAATCCAATACCGGAACTACCACCCGAAATTATCGCAATTTTATTCTTTAACATTTAGTCTCCATCTAATTAGTCAATAAAATCATTCTTATCGCACCATTTAATAAGTAAACCTCCCCAAGCATATCCTGCACCATAGGAAGCTAATATAATAAGATTATTCGGTAAAACTTTACCGACTTCGACTGCTTCGGCAAGTGTAATTGGAACAGATCCGCCACCAGTATTAGCATATTTATGAATTGTTGTATGAGTCATTTCCATAGGTAATTTCAATTTCTTCATACCATACTTAATAATATTTATATTTGCTTGATGTGGTATAATCCAATCTAAATCCTCAAGATTATAATCACTGTCATTTACCAAATCTTTGACAATTTTTGGAAAAATATATGTCCCAAATTTCCAAACTGCCTTATTATCCATACTTTGCTTAATTTTATTTTCCGAAATAGTTTTAATATTATAAGGGATTCTTGAACCTCCAGTAGAAACAATTTTATCTACGCCGGATTCTCCATCTGCACCTAATAAGGAAGTGATAATTCCCTTTCCTTCTCTACATTTCCTAAGTACTACTGCTCCGACACCATCTCCAAAGAAAACAGATACTTCTCTATTGCTTATATCCACAAATTTAGAGTAAATCTCACCAGATACAACAAGAACATTCTTATACATTCCAGACTTAATAAACTGTTGACCGACAACTAGAGAATAACAGCTCCCCGGACATCCACCTAAATTCATATCAAATGCTGCTGCATTTTTTGCACCTAATTTTTTTTGTAAAATTGCTGCGGTTGTAGGAACACGATGATCTTGATTTACTGCACAAACAATAATTAAATCTATATCTTCAATTTTTAATTCTGCATCGGCTATAGCCTTAATTGCAGCATTGTACGATATATCGGACATAGCTTCATCTTCAGCTGCAAAACGCCGTTCCTTAATACCTATCTTTTCTTCTAACCATTCCTCAGTTGTATCAACATATTTAACAAATTCTTTATTCGTTACTACTCTTTTGGGAAGATAGTAACCTACTCCTGCTATACCAACACTGTACATACTTTCTCCTTCACTTACTATACTTGTAAAAACCTTGCCCAGTCTTTTTTCCTAGTATTCCTAAATCTACTAATTGGCGTAATAGCACATGAGCATTGAACTTTGATTCTTTATAATTAGAATATAAAGAATCAAGAATGCGAAGTGAAGTATCTAAGCCAATTTCATCAGCAAGTTTAAGTGGGCCTATCGGGTGATTTAAACCTAACATTGCAATCTTATCAATTGTCTCTGCATCAGCTACTCCTTCAGATAAGATTTTCACTGCCTCATTTATATAAACAGCTAATAGTCTACTTGAGACAAAACCAGGAGAATCTTTTATAATTAATGGTGTCTTATCTAAGCTTTTAACAAATTCTTGCAGTTTAACCAAAGTAACTTCTGTCGTTTCCAAAGTTTTAATTATTTCAACTAATTCCATTTGAGGAACAGGGGACATAAAATGGAGACCGGCCACCTTCCCATAATGGTTAGGACAATTACCTTGTAATTTAGAAATTGAAATCGTGGAAGTATTTGAAACTATTAAGGTATTTTCTGAACATATTGAATCAACTTTTGATAAGAGTTTGATCTTTTGAGTTAAATCTTCTGTTATTGTCTCAATGATTATATCACAGTGTCTAAGCTCCTCAATATTGATTGTAATAGACAGTTGGTGCAAATAGTTTTCTTTTTGCTCCTCAGTAATTTTACCTTGTAAAACCTTTTTTTCAAGGTAATTAATAAATCTAAAATCATTTTCATTTTTTGTAACTAAAAAAACTTCAAATCCTTTTTGTAAACAAGAATATACAATTCCTTGTCCCATCATTCCCGAACCAATAATTCCTATTGAAATTTTATCTTTTTTCATATTAACCCTCTAAAATTCTATTAAAATAGAACCCCAACTATTTCCTGCACCATAGGCAACTAGAACAACTATATCTCCACTTTTTATAAATTGATTTTTAACGGCTTCTGATAATGCAATTCCAACTGAAGAACCACCAGTATTTCCATACATATCTATATTACAGTAAGCTTTCTCAATAGGAAGTCCTAATCGAGACATCGACTCTTTAATAATATTTATATTTGCTTGATGGGGAATAATTGCATCAATATCAGTTATCGAGTATCCATTTCTCTCTACTAGAGTTCGAACAGAGGTTGGAAAAACTTTTGTAGCAAAATTATAAATTTTTCTTCCATCCATATTAAAATAATGACGCTTATTCTTAATTGCATCTATTGAAATCGGCTCAACTGACCCACCTGCAGGAACAAAGGCATCATAATAGCCTTCTGGATTTGTATTTAAATCAATATCAACAATTCTTCTATCTGGTGATTCAGAAGCTTGTAGCACAACCGCTGACGCACCATCACCCATGATAACTGCAGTTAATCTTTCCTCCCAGTTTATCCAACGAGAATTTAAGTCAACAGTTACAACCAAAACATTTTTACACGAGCCATCACTAATAAATTTAGAAGCAATCGCTAAAGAATATATTAATCCTGGGCATCCTCCAACCCTAATATCAAATCCAAAAGCATTTTTAGCTCCTATTTTTTTTTGAATTTGAATTGCTGTTGCTGGGCTAAGATGATCTGGTGTATTCGTAGCTAAGACAATCATATCAATTTCATCTACATTAATATTCGCATCTGAAATGGCTTCAATACTTGCTCTGTATCCCAAATCTGAGGAAACCTCTTCCTCATTTGCAATATGTCTTTGCTTAATTCCAATTTTTTGTTTAATCCATTCATCAGTTGTATCTAGAGTCTTCTCTAAATCTTTATTAGTAACTACATTTTCAGGAACATAATGACCTATACCAATGATTTTAGAATAATACATATTATCTCCTTCTATGCTCGCAAAACTACTGCAGACCAAGTTGCTCCTGCTCCTTGACCTATAACTAAAACATTATCACCTTCTTTAATTATTTGATCCTTTTTCATTCTATAATAACTCAACAACGAATCAACAGTACTTCCATCCCCAGAATTTTGTACATATCTAAAATTTGTATTTTCTAATGGAACTTCAAACTTTTTAGCCATTTTTTCAAACACCCCAAAACCAACACTAGGAAAAATCAAATGCTTGATATCTTCTAATTTTAATCCACTATTCAATATTGCTTCTAATCCAACTTTATAAAAAGTATCAACATTTATAGGTACCATTTTTTTGAGTGCTTTAAACATATTAACCATGCCATAATTGTAATCGGAAATTTCATTATTCTCGACATCTGCAGGTTTATTAACAGCTCCGATTTGCATCCTAGAAACATCATTTAAGTTTCCTTTTCCAATCACACTGTATCCTAAAATAAGATCGTTAGTACAGTCATCTGAAAGTACAGCTGCAGCTCCACCATCAGAAAACACCAACTTTCCAACTGTTCTTTGTTCATTAAGTGATGACTCCCACTTCTCAGAAGTGCATAAAAGAATATTTTTTGTACTCTTATCTGAATTTAAAAATTGTTTAGCAACAATTAATCCCATTATAAATCCAGTACATCCTTGATAAAGATCAAAAAAATATGAATTTAAAGCTCCGATTTTATCCTGAACTTCGGCTGAAACTTGCCAAATTAAATAATCATGTAAACTAGCCTGAGTATTAACGATTAAATCAATCTCTAACGGATCTAAATTTGCACTTTTTAGAGCTACTTTTGAGGCTTCAATAGCCATATCAGTTGCTGTCAATGAAGTTTCAATTGGAATACTTGTCACTCCTAGATCTTTAATTTTTTGATCATAATCTTCTTCTGAAAACAGATGTTTCAGTTCTTTTTTATTACTCGGTTCATAAACTCCAATACCTTTAATACCAATCATATCTCAATATCTTATTAAAGAAGCATACCAGGCAACACCACCTATGACAAGTTCTAAAATAAGATCTCCTTTCTTTATTTTTTTATTTTTAATTGCTTCATTTAAAAGTATATAATTATCAGCACCACCAAAATGACCTAGTGTTGCTTTAAATTCATTTGCGTTTTCTAAATTTGGCAGCCCAATCGCATTCAATATTCTTTCGTCAAAGTTTTTTTGTTGAGTAATAGCAACCATATAATTAATATCATGTTTTGAGTATCCAGTTTTCATTAATAATCTAGTGACTACTTCGTCAAATTTAATGAAAAAATTAGGCCGTATATTTTCGTAATATCTATCAATATCGGTTACAACATTGTTAAATACCCCATTCTTCCACGGTGTATTTTCATCAAATGGATTAGCCACCCCACCGAATGGAATATGTGCAATATCATGATGTTCAATATAATTATTCGTTTCAAAGCCAATATAGTTCAATTTTTCACAATTATTTTTAATAATTAATGCTTGGCTCCCTGAACTTAAAAAACTAGGCCATCCAAACCCAAATAAAACTTCTGACTCTAATACTAAAACCGTTTCAATATTGGAAGTTGAGTTTATCTGATCTACAGCAAACTCAACTGCTTGAAAGAATGCTCCACAACCACCTTTACACTCCATTGTTTGAGCATTTATCGCATTAATCTCCTCTTTAAGCCAATTACTCATCTGCCAGCTTAAATATTCATTTTTGAATACTGAGACAATTATTAAATCAATATCCTCAACATTAATATTTGCATTGTTTATAGCTTTTAAAGCTGACTTGACCGCCATTTTTTTAGGAGTATCTGATTGTGAAGGCTTAAATATTTGTGTTATACCAATTTTATTGTAGGATTCTATTGGAAGGTTAATTTCATTTACAAGATCAAGTGTGTCAATTTTTTCTTTTGGGAAATACAATCCAATTCCAGCAACCCCTATTTTCTTTTCGATATATGTCATAAAATCACTTTCTAATGATAAAAGATTCGATATTAGGATCAAGCCCTATTGATAATACCAACATTAAGGAATTATTCTTTATTTCCTCATTATTAATAAAGCTATCTAAGAGGTCAATAACACCTAGACTTCCCAAATACCCTTTTTGGGATAATGAAGAAATAATATTAATATTTTGAGGAATAATTTCTCTCAAAGTATCTATTATATTATGAGTCGGTGCAGCAATTCCTAGATAATCTATGCTATTAATATCAATATTAACTCTATTTAAAATCAAATCAATAAGCTCCAAACAGACTTCTTGATACAAAGTCTGTATGCCTTCAAAGTGATCATTATTAATAATTTCTAATTTAAATAATTTATTTTTTATGGTATCTTCAGTAATATCTTCATTGCTTCCACCATATTTAAAACCTAGAATGGTATTAAACTCTGATAAATTTCGTGACTCAATCGTTAAAATCTCATTTCTATCACCTTTATCACTTAGGATAACTGTTCCTGCTCCATTACCTAATATGGTATTACCAATAATAAAATTTTTACTATGATATTTCCAATTTAGTGACGTACATACTGCACTATACTTTATATCGGTGTTACTTTCTAATTGATTGTAAACTAATCGAATAAGCTCCATCGTTCCATTAAATCCTTTAAAGAAATCATTAGCATGAATCGCACCATCAGCTTCAGGATTTAATTTTTTTATTATTGTTTTAGAAGTATCCATATATAAATAATCACTGATTCCTTCAGAAATGAATACTAATTGGTCTAATGCTTTTGCATCTAAATTTTTATGTCTTAAAGCATTTTCCGTTGCAGCTTTCCCCATTTCAGAAACAGTATCCATAATTGATGGGTACTTGATGGACATAATTCCAGCTTTTTGACCAACTAATTGTACATCCCTACATTTCTCAAAGTCATCAACTTTTATGCTAGACTCAGGATAAAAGGTCCCTACCGAATAAATATAAATTTTAATCCCCTCCTTGCTTTCATGTATCTCATTTTGTAAAATTACCATAGTCAATTCTCTTATACTGAAAATATACGTTTTCCGACTACTACACTATTGTAATTTTCACCAGATAGTTGATATAGTTAATAACTATTAATATTCCTTTTTTATGTGATAAAAAAGGAAGGGATCCCTTCCTAAAACTAAAATTTGTTCAAGTACCTAAAACCCCATTTCCATTGTATCACATTCACTTTGAAAATCTAACAAGAATCTTATAAAAGCATAATACTACTAAAACAAAAATAATAACAATTATTGAATTTTTAATTATATATTAAATTCTCAATTACTACTTATCAAAAAATTTAAAACTGTTTTATTAAAATCAGAAACTTCTTGATGTACTGCATGACCAGATTTTTCAAAAATAAATTTCTGACAATTAATTCTTTCAGCAAGTTCATTAGAAAATTCTACTGGGATAACTTGATCTAATTTAGCACCTATGACCAGAGTTTTAGATTGAATTTTATCTAATTTATCAAAAACATCAAATTTTAAGCACGATCTAGCTAAAATAATAAACCTATCAAGCTGATTTAATTTTGGCTTAAATATAATTCGTACTAATATAGATAACCACTTATTTTTTGCTATATATCTTTTTGAATAAACAGTTTCAAGCATATTTTTTTGCAGTTCTTGTAACTCACCATTTTCAGCTAGAACAATCCATCTATCTATGACGTTGTTTTGTGTAGGATTATTTCTTGATGTAGTTGCCACTAAAACTAGTTTTTCAACAATGTCAGGATAATTTATAGCTAATAGTTGTGCAATCATCCCCCCTTGAGATACCCCTACAACATCTACTTTATCTATATTCAACTTTTTTATACAATAAACAATTTCTTCCACCATATCACTTATCTCGTAACTCTCATTGATATGTTCTTTATGATCAAATATAAAAACTTTATAGTCTCTCAAAAAAATTCTATAGAAAAAAGCAAGTTGTAAAGCTTTTCCTTTTATTCGCTCGATATTCAAACCTGGTATCAATAATAAATTCTTGTTTCCATAACCAAATGAAACATAATTGATTATATCATCATCATATAATTTAATTTGACAATTTTTTGGAAAAAACATAATATATACCTCTCTTAATTAATTACTTATGCAATCAATTATACTATATTCATACATCTAATTAATAAAAATATCACATTTCATGATAAATGAGTACTAGCAGAGATACATTTCCCTTCAGATTCACCCCCCTTCACTTAACCATCTATTGTTGCTTAGATTTATCAAAAACAACCAAATTTGTATCAATTTCAAATATCACTTAGTTACAAAAATTTGAGGGAAACAGAAAAAGCATCTCGTATTTTGTATACGAAATGCTTTCAAAAAATGTAAATAAGTTTTAACGTTTACTAAGTTATGATGCTTTATGAGCCTTTTTCAAGACTGGTTTAAAACATAACATTTTCAGTTGAACTAAAAACAGCACTACATCAGGAATTTTAAGAACGGTATCTACTAATGAATTTCATAAAATTTGAATCAATATTTTTTAAATAGGGAAATTTCTTAATTCATAACTTTCATTCACACCATACCCCTACTTATCCTAATAAAGTTTGGAGCATTAGAATAACAATGATAATGAGCAACGTACTTAGAGTTACCACATTCGTCGAAAGTTCCACTTCTCCTTTTCCTTGATTAGCAATCATTGGGAGTACAGCTAGGGCCGGGGTGGTAGACTGAATCTTAAATGTCTTAAATTCCAATGTTACCATATTTGGTGAAAAAAACTTCAATACAAGGAGCATGATAAATCTTCTTTTGTTCTTGTTCTTGTTGCTCAAATAGATTTCTGTATGATAATCAAATTTTCTTAAAAGACCATGTTTTTCCATAAAACTAGCTATTTTTTCAAATGAATGTGGTTCTGTGTCAAAACTTCCAATATGTAAAATCTGAACTGTTTTGCCTCCTTCTACTTTATCAAAAATGATTTCATCATATAATTTATTAGGCTTTTTTCTCTCTAACACTCTTGATAGCTAAATCAAAAATCTCTTGTAATAAAATCTGGCTGTTTAATCATAATTACATATTTCAATTTATTTTTATCTATATTCGTCTTTTTAAATAACATTTTTAAACCATATGCTAATGTAAACAATGCCGAAACTCTATCTGAAAAATCAGTTAAATTGGCATACCAATACCAGCTATCAATAACATCATACTTTCTGATACACCAATTATTCCCATTAGAATTCTAACTCGATTTATAAAAGCTTCATATGTTATCCTTAGCTAGTCCCATATTTATTGTGCAGGTCTCAAGGTTGCGGCTACTGTTCTAATAGAACTTTGTGTAAGTTCATCTTGTCTTTCTTCATCTGTGATTGCACGAGGTTTTGGAAAGTTCTCGATAGGCTTTTCATGTTCTTTAGCTTGTTTTATAGCCTGTTCCATCCGTTGGTGCTGAGCTTCTGGGCCCCAGTCTTTTTCTGCAGCAATCTCAGAGACCATAAAGGCACTATATCGATATGCCTCTGGAACAATCGTCTGGATTTGTTCTTTAGTGAAGCGGTCTCCCTCACTATAATCGACGACATCCCAAATTAGTCCGCCATTACTATCTTCTCGTGCTGCAAGGAAGTGTTCGCATCCAATAGGATTTGAGAGATTGATCATAAAGAGTTCTTCAGACCATTCTCCAGTCATTACAGCATCAATGAATGTTTTATATTCATCGTCCGAGGCAAAATTTAGATGCCCTTCTTTTTCAGCTTTTTGAGCTTCACATAATACCTCAAATCGTTCCTGGTATAGTGAGAAATTGTACTGCTTCAAAAAACTTGCTTGTTCCGTTGTTAAAATATTTTTCTTCATTGTGATTACCTCTTATTCTAAGTTAAATGTCAGTGTTACTTTAGTCAATGGGATGTGTTTAAGCCCCCAAAAGCCAGATTTCAGCAACACTTTGAACATACCAGCTACATTCCCCTCTGTATCTTGTCTAAACTTTTCATCTCTGATTTCCGTAAGACCTTTAAATTCATGAGAAATACTACTAGCAATGGATGAACGCATCGACTCTTTGATATTGTCTACGGTGTCAAATCGTCCTCTGATATTTGCATTGTGTCTATCATCAAAAATGATTTTATTGATCTGCCCTTTGCTGAAGTTTCTTAAGGCAATAGCTACAACATAAGGAAGTGCAATCCCCAATGTAACTAGTGGGTGTGTCAGAATATCAAAGACAATACCTTTTAGAGTGGTGATAAGTACGATATAAGCCAATGCACCTATCAATTTAAAGTAATTAACTGACATCGTAAATTTATTTTTTCGATTAGCTAATAACAAACCAATACATACATAAACTACCAGTAATACCAGGGCGACAATATGAATCGTCTTTGTTGAAACGTTGAGAATATTGTTTGCTAATAACAGAACTGAAGTGGCTGTTATAAATATGATTTCAAGGAAATAAATACTTTCAGCAAACCATTTCATCAGTAACATGAACATTAATTTATTATTTTTCAAAAAGACACCTTCTTTCTACTTATATGGTCTTGTCTTGATTTCATAAGTCCATAGTTATATAAATTATCAGTCCTCATATAAGCAACAACTTCCTTCCTAGTTCGTTTTAAAGTACTTTCTAATTATAGGAAAACAAATATCTATTTGTAACCTAGTGACACCTCCTAAAAAAACACAACTCTTGTGAGCTGTGTTTTTAGGGAATTATGAATTTAGAATAGGGAAAAGGAATTTTAAGAAGTGGGTGCTATCTTAGTACTCTTTACTACGTTTAGAGAAACCAAGCATGCCAAGTGCAGTAGCTAGAATAACTGCTCCTGCAGTAGCAATAGCCGAAGTTGATTTTTCACCAGTGTTAGGAAGAACTTTAATAGCTTGTTGTTGGACAGGCACTTCTTCTACTGGAGTTACTGGGGTAGAAGTAGGTCCGCCAGACTCTCCTACTGGTGCTGCTGGTGGTGTATCGAATGAAACAAGATTTGATTTATAGGCATTACCAAAATCAATCTGATAGAAATCATTTTCTACAGTAGTACCTGCAGGGACTTGCAATGTAGCAGGGAGATTAACTGTTACATTATTGTTTTTTAGAATGTAGTCTTGGTAATAATCAACTGGATTTTTGGCTACCCAGAGATAGAATTCACCAGTTGGGTTAAGACCAGATTCATTTAGGATCTTGTTGATGGCATCAGTACGTCCTTCATCCGAAAGTACGTGATACATATCAAAGAGTTCTTTGACATCGTTGTTTTTGCTATCGACAATAGTAATAGCATCTTCATCTACAGTGAAGGCACCATCTTGCACATCATCAAGGAGTGCAAATTTAAGTGCTTGTTTAGATGCAGCCATATCTTTGTATGGGCTATAGTCAGTCGTCAAATGGAAGGTTACTTTATCATCGTCAGTAGTCTTACCGTCGATGTCATTTCCTTTTGAGTCCGTAACAGACTTATGTGGTTTTGGAGCCGTTGGTGTCTTGTTAGTGACAGTATCAGAGAAGGTTTCGTAACCATTACGACCAGCTTTATAAGTATTATCGTAGAAACCGTTATCGTCAGTTGCTACAAACTTGATTGTAGGTGCTTCTAGAGTTTTACCTTCATATTTAGCCGTAAATGTGTAGGTCTTAGAAGCATCATCATAGTCAACGTTCCAACCTTTAGCCTCATTTTCAGCTTTGTTGGCTTCGATGTTAGGAACTTCTCCAAATTCAAGAGGATCACGAGTTGTTACGGTATCGCCAACTTTTGCATTGGCAAAAATGTTTCCATTATTCAAAACGTACGTAAGTTCATCACTTTTCGGAATCATCTTACCATTAACATTTTCGCCGTCGCTGTTGAGGACAGTTTTAGTTACAGTTGGTTGATAATTCATACTGTAGTCATGGTAGCTTACAGATGGAATTTCTGGTTTAACAGGCTCATTAACCTTTTTAACTGTAGCTGATGGAACCACGTTTGGATTAGTGAAATCAAGACTCAACTGACCATGAGTATTGATAATCCAGTTATCATCAATGTTAAGAATTGGGATAATACCAGTAGTTTCGCCTGGTTTCAAGACATAGGACTTGTTAAGTGCAATACTACGATTGATATCTTCCGCAAAGCTAGAGTTACCATCATGGTTTACTGAGTAGATTTCTTCTCCGTCTGTGTAAACGTGGTAGTTAAGATTTTGGTTAACACCAGTATTCAGACGGTTACTTGTATAAGCATAGTTCCACAAATCGAGACTATTAAGTGTTACGGTTGTCGAACCGTCTCCGTTAGCTGCAGACGTGAAATTAACCTTACCATTAAGGGTACCTGTACCCAAAACACCCAAGCTATCATTAGCTGAGTCATTCATATCATGAGTAAATGAGAAGGTACCGTCCGGATTAACACTACCGTTTTGAACAGAGTTCCCATAAGTCAGCTGGTCAACATTTTGTGTTGTTACTCGTCCGTCAACATTAACGTTAGCATTATCCTTCATAGCAGCATAATCTTTGTTAAATTTGTCGATGGTTTCTTTGTTTGACGCAATCTGCTTATTAACCTGTTCAGTATAGGTGTTGTAATCACCTACATTTTTACCATCCCCACTTGAGATTTCAGTAGCTTCAGCTTTAATAAGTCCATTACTATCTTTAACCGCTTTGTCTACTTGAGTTTCAAGTGTGTCGTGAGCTTTGTCAGCTGCATCATAGGCTGATTGGCGTCCAGATGCGTCCTGGGTAGCTTGTTTGATTGTAGCTACTTGTTCATTTTGGTCGGCCTTGATTTCAGCTTGCTTTGTTGCGAGTTCTTCGCTTGTAGTCGCAGTACCCTTGTCTTGGGTAGTATCTTGTGTCACTTTTACACCGCTATCTTTGGCAGTAGCAACTGTATCTGTGACGGCTGTGTTGTCGATAGTTACCTTTTCAGCTTCCGTAGATGTATTAGCCTTTTCAGCGTAAGCATTATTATCATTAGTGCTTACTGGTTGTGTAGTGGCTACTTCTGCTACTGTTTCAGTAGGTTGTGAAACAGTAGTGTTTGTTGCAGTCGCTGTGGTTGTTGGAGTAGAGACATCTGAAGTTGCAACAGCTGTAGCTTGTGACATAAGACTGTCTGCGTTTGCTTGTGAGGTAGCAACTGGTTCTGAATTTACAGGAGCTTCAGTTACTTCATCTGCGGATGCTTGGGAAGTTCCCCCAACGATTGCTGCAGCTCCAAGTGCAAGTACACCTACAGCTCCATAGACTTTATTTTTACGAATAGAGCCATGTCCTTTCGTGTTATTTGAGTCTTTAAACATTTTCAATAATCACCTTTCTTAGTTTGAGTACCATTTATCTTGTTTTACAGCTGTACGTTGAAGACCAAGTACTGCCAAAATCAAGAATCCAAAGGTAACGAGTTTTGTTCCAGCTTCCCCTGTTTCAGGAAGTGTTACCATTTCTCCAGCCTCGGTCTTAACAGAGACAGTTCCATCCTCATTCACTGCTCCTCCTGCCTGTGAAGCTGGAACTGAGGCTACAGAACCATCGAAGTTTTGTACGACAAGATCACTATTGTTTGTTGAGACAACTTTATAACCAGTATTTGTAACGACTGGTTGACTAGGAGTCACATTAAGTACAACTTGTTTTGTTGAAGGAGAAACGTCCCCTGGTTTAGGTGCTTCTTGAACATTTGTGTCGCTAACTTTAGGAGTTTCTTCAGATTTAGGTGACTCAACCACTTTGTTTGAAGTAGTTGCTGAAGTTGAAGCTACTTCTGTACGACTATCTGATTTATGTTCAGTAGGCGTAGAAACTCCAGTTCCAATAGTCCCGTCAAGAATGTGAGGTGTACTTGTAGCTGTTTCAGACAGTTCTGGAGAAGTTGATGATTTCTCAGAAGATGTTTTTCCTTCGCTACTTGGCAAACTCACACCTGTTCCAGATGTTCCATCAGACACCTTTGGTGTTTCTGAACTTGTTGAAGAAGATTCAGCTGAAGTTGATGAGCCACTAGGTGTTTCAGAACTTGAAGCGTTATTCCCTTCAGTTGGTGCTGGAGTTGGTGTGGCAACAGTTGACCCTTTATCATTAACAGTATTTGTTGAACTTTCACTGCTACTGCTAGTGTTATTTTCACTATTATGGTTAGCATTAGCAGTATCCGTAGCGTTAGGCTTAGTAGGAGTTTCAGTTACTGTGTGCTCTGAAGGGGTAGGTGTTTCTGATGCAGTTGAAGTTGTATCAGAAGTAGAGTTTCCTTCACTTCCTTCAGAGGTAGCTGTAGACGTTTCAGCAGTTGTACTTGCATTTTCAGAAGTTGTAGGTGTAGCCTCAGAAGTTTCTGATGTCTTCCCTTCGTCTTGACTTGGCGTAGTAACACTTGGTGTTGTAGGTGTAGATACACCAGTACCAGTAGAACCGTCAGTTACTTTAGGTGTCTCAGTTGTTACACCTTCATTTTTAGGAGTGTCGACTTTAGGTGCTTCAGCAGCTGGGACATCTGTGGTATTAGTACCGGGTGTCGCTGGTGTTGATGAAGCGGGAGGAAGAAGTGTATCGGAGTGTCCAGTCGCAACAGTAGCATTATCTGTTGGTCCAGTTGGTGCGGCAGTTTCATCTGCTGATACCCCATTATTAACCAAACCTGTTGCTACAAGGGCTGTTAAAAAAGCTCCAGATTTTAGGATCATTGAACGTTTGTTTTTATCCATGAATAAGCAATTTCCTTTCTTAAAAAATTACAATTAGATGATAGCAAAAGTCATCCCTTACTCAAACCCAGTGACACCCTATGAATACACAAAAAAAGAGCAGTATGCTCTTTTGTAATCTATTAATGAAATTTATTGTCGTCTAATTATTTAAGACCTTTTTGTTTCTAGTACGAAACGTTCAAGCTCCCCTTCAAACTTATCTAGTAATATAGTATAGGACAGAATAGATACGACAACCTCCAAATCATTAGCGAGTAACTTATTGAGAGTCGCATTTAAATGTACCAGTTGTTCGTCAGTTAAAGAGGATGCCTCATCAATAACCAAATATATAGATGTATCTTTGACTTCTACATTTAACAAAAAATCTATGAAGCTATCAAAGTCGCTAAACGATAGGTCACAATTCACTTCTTTCTTATTATTGCCATTAAAATAGATGATAAGATTATTGGTGTTTTCACTTAAATATTCAATATAATTTCTTGCGAGGTAGGTTTTTCCAGAACCAACCTTTCCCAAAATATTAGTTATCCTATTTCGTTTAGACATTATCTGGAAAATATCTAACAACGTTTCTGAGGGTTCGACTAACAATTTGCTATTATATCTCTTTATGCTAGCTTTATTATTAATATTTTTCATATTCTCTTACTCTCCTTCTCCCATTATAACACGTTTTGCGGAAGTCCTTGAAAAGCATATTAATTAAAAGCTCGTCTACGCATTGAAATCCCAATTTCTTGCCAAGATACCTCCATATCATCAGAGGGTGTGTCTCCTAATAGGAAAACGGACTTATTATGGAATAGAGCATCAAATCCAATGTCTTCATAAAAGAGTTCTTCGTCATCATATTGAAAGCCAAAATCAATGTCGAATTCATTGTTAAATATAGCACGGCAAATAAAGTACGCACCTAGACCATAATAAGTAATAGCTTCATTAGAACCTTTAGGTGTAGCTTCAAATCGATAGTACTTCTCTACTTCAATCGAGTCTTGAGCATTGACTTCAATAGGCTTAAGATAACAGTACCCACGACTAGCGAGAGCTTCATCTAATTGCTGACGTAGAGGGCTTTTTTTATGAGCGATGAGACCAGGGATGGCATCCGAGTTACTATCAATAAAGTCACACGCATTCAGAAGAATCAAGCCTTCTTGACAAAAGTTAGGACTCGTCTGTCTGTCCAGCCACTCACCTAAAAATCGGTTAATACGAGGTGTATTCATATTTTTCTCCTTTCATAGATATTTGATTCGTCTTTTCTTAAACTAAAATTAGTGTAGCACAGAGGAAATTACAAGAGCAAGCGCAGAGAGCCCTAAATTTTTAAAAGTCATTTAAAATGAACTATTTTTTAGACGTTGCTTTATCAACTTCAAGGTTTACTTGATAAATTCCTTTTTCTTCATTGAAGGAAAGATAAGCGTAAGCATCGAATGGGCCATATTTACCTTCGATGTTCTTGATAAGGTTTGTTCGTCCTTTATCAGATAAAAGGTCACTGATTTGTTTCTTGGTGAGTGTTTTTTTCTTGTCTTTAATAAAACCTACAGTGATCCAGAAGTTAAAGCTACAAACAGGTGTTGCACCTGCTTCTCTTTCTTCTTTTGATAAGATATTATCCTCACACTGAGCCACTTTTGATTTTCCTAGTACTTTGACGGCCTTTCCACATAAAGGACAGTTACCAAGCTTACCATCAGCTTTTGCTACTGCTTGCTCGATAAAGTCTTGGAAAGGAGTGTAATCAGTTCTATCGACAGCATTAACCAGATTTTCGATGAGGTTGTTGTGAGGATTCTCAATACCTAGATACCTATAGATATTTCTCAGGAATTTCTCTTGTGTATTGGTCCCTTCAGCAATTTTACTGAGCGATTGCTCCCATATTGCAGTTGTTTCTGGTTGAGATAAGACACGTTCATCTTTAAGCGTCTCACAGATCAACCAACCAAGTTCAGATAAATAGATTTTTCCTTGTTTGACTATCACCCACTTATTAACTACGATTTCATCAAGAATTGCTCCCCTAGTTGCTGCGGTACCTAACCCTTTGATTTGTTTCATGATAGCGATAAGCTCCTCATCCTCTAGGTCCCGACCAGCAGTTCTCATTGCTCGAAGCCAGGTACTATTCGTGTGGCGAGGCGGTTTTTTAACATGTCTCTCCGCTGGCACTAGGTGCGAAGTGACAGTATCGTTAGTTTGAACTTTAATAAGCTCCCTCGCCTCACTTTCTTTTATCACTCCATCAAGCAGACTCGCACTATCTTGGAATAGAACTTGCCAACCAGGGTTTTTAGGGACTTGTCCTACCGTTTTAAACCGTCCAGCACCTACCTGAGTAATGATTGTCGTCTGTTCATACTGGTATTTCGGGAAAAACATAGTTAGTGTTCTTCTGATAACTGCTTTGTAGACAATCTTCAGTGCATCAGGAAGGGCTTCTACTTCTTCTTCAGTGGGTATTAAGGTAGTTGGAACTACTGCTGAGTGGTTTGCAGCTTTCTTGTCATTTACAAAAAAGCCATCTGGACGATCTGGATATACTAAATCTTCTTCACTGAAACCAACTAATCGAGCTAATGCTGGTGCTTCTTGCTTCAAAGTCTCATAGCGTTCCCTAGAAATGTAAAAAGACGAAGATCTTGGATATGTAATTAGTTTTCTCACCTCATATAATTCTTGGCAAGGTCCTTCTAAAACTTCTTTTGGTGTCATTCCTAAAATTCTTCCTAATTCCTCTTGTATCGAGTCAAGGAAATAAAGCCTTGGTGGTCGTTTTTCTTTTAGTTCAACCTCATGTTCAACGATAACTCCTTTGTTACTATCTCCAATAATTTTTGGATTCTGAATTAGCTTTTCCCAATCTTCTCTAGTAGGACAGTCGCCTTCCCAAGGTTCACCCTTCTTGTCACCTTTAGAGTACGGAATATCAAGAGGAACATAATTACCCTTGTAGATGCCATTAGGATGTTCAAAGGTTGCTTCTAATTCCCAATAAGTTGTTGGAACGAAATCTCGGATGGCTAATTCTCTTAAATAGATCAAAAATAGAGCTACGGTTTTGATTCTTCCAACTGCAATCTTACCGTCCTTACCAGACCTATCCAATTTCAATCCTATCTTATCTTCTAATAGGAGACTTAAAGCACGGGAAGCGTTCATCCCAAGAAGCCAGTCAGCAATAGCTCGCGTTTGGGCTTCAATAGCTTGCAAAACACGATAGTCTATCTCACGTAGTTTTTTCACTCCTTCTTGAATCTTTGTTGGTGTTAATTCATCAACCCAAAGAGACTTGATCATTTTCTTTGGACCTTCCTGGTCTAAAATACCAGTCATAAGGCTAATACTATATGCAATATGACTACCTTCACGGTCTATATCAGTAGCCCAAACAATCATCCTAGATTTCTCAAAGAAATCCTTAACCTTCTTGTACTGCCATTCCTTCTGTGTCATAACCTTATATTCAAATTTTTCAGGAATAATAGGTAAGGTGTCCAAACGCCACTCTTTCCAATCAGCTTTATAGTCTTCTGGTTCTTTTAACTCTAGCATATGTCCTTGAGCCCAGATAATCGTGATCAACTCGCCATTGTGGTAAGCAGCATTTTTAAATTGAATATAACCTTGTTTTTTATATTTTTCATCTAGTTGAGTTGCAGAAAGTGTATTATCTGCAGCAAGGGCCATATAGTAGGCTATTCCTTGGTCTCTTTTTTCTGCTAAGTATGTAATCATAAGCGAATTCTATCATAAAGAAATTCCCCTTTATAACCCAGTGACATGGGGTGATTTAGTGAAAAGACACCAAAAAAAGCCGAGGCATAAGCTTCAGCTTTTATAGTCTCAATTCATCAGTTAATACGACATTGATAGGTTCTTCAGTATCTTTACGATACCTCTTCAAACATACTAGTGAAACAACTACCGAAAGTAATATCAATAAGACACCACAAACAACCATTGCAAAAACCTGTTCAGGACGAGTGCCATAGTTCTCAGTATAGTTCAATAGTGATGCACTACTTTCCATTTTTTGAATAACATTGGGAACAAAGTTCCAGGATACAATTGTAAAGACTGCTAAAAAGAGTAACATTCCGAACGCCCAACTTAGAACGTAACGTTGCTGACGAGTCATAAAGTCACGCTGGTTGTATTCTTCAACACATAGTCCCTTATATTGTCCATCCTTAGAAAAGAAACGTGGATCTTCACCGTTTTTTATTCGTTGAATATCACTTAGAATTTCAGCACTTAGGTGTCTAGCTGGTAACTCTTGAGCTAGTTTACTTTGTTCTTCGATATCTAACTCAGAAACCTCATCAGTATATTTTAAAAGAAATTCCTTAGTCTGTCCGTCATATAATCTAACCAATTTTCTTAAAAGACGCTTTGTTTCTTTTTCCATGATCCCTCATCTCCAATCGTTCTTTAATCATATTCTCTTATTATCACTAATTCTTTAATCCTTGTGCTATGGCACTATTATATCAAGGATTAAGAAGATATGCACTTACACAGGGACAAAAATTCCTATTAGAGTTAAATATATAAAGAAAGGCTCCATCTCATGATGAAGCTAAACAAGATATGTATGACACATTGACTACTTCTAGTCATGGCCATGTTCAGCATGGTCAGCTTCAGCTACTCCATGAACTGATGTTACTTCTATTTGAGTTGTTCCCATAACGTAATTCCCACAGAAATAAAGTTTTGCTCCGTCTGGGTTAGCAACCTCAAGGACAAACTGACGAACATTGTCCGCTTTAGCTTTAAATACTTGCGTTTTAGCATCAGAGTACTTATAACCTAGCATAAATTTCGCTACAAGCTCATACTGCATCTTGGTTCCAGTAATCGTTAAGTGATTTTGATAATCTGGCTTAACATCGGTTACGTTCTGAACAGTCTCAACATAAGAACACATTTCTTTCAGTGCATTCTTTACAGTTTGAGTATCAGCATCATCTGCAGGTGTTTGTGTTTCTAAGGTCGCAAGTGCCTCTTTACGCCATCTCTCATACTTATCTTCTTTTGGAATGTCTTCCGAGGATGAATCTTCAATCACCTGTTCGGTGCTAGGCGGTGTTGCTTTTTTCTTAGGTTCATTCTTCTTCATTAACGCAGAGACCAAGAACATGACTCCAAGAGCGAGGAAAATGACCACTAAAATAATAATGTACTTAGAATCTTTTTTCATATGCCCAGTATAGCATCATTTATATAAGAGAAAAAGGGAGTGACACCCCCCTTTTTTGTTTCACAGTAATACCTAAAATGATTTATCTAAATTGGAGATATTTTTCATCCAACGACACTTTGATTTCATTGAATTCATGATTTGGATCATAAACTGTTAAATTTAATTCTTTAGTTGTCCCTTCTCTCCACTCAGTGATGACTGCATAATGCGTGCTAAAAAATACCTTACCATTCTTGTTACAAGCTACAATAGTCATGGGCACATATCTTAGATAATAATTGGTAGTATTCTCAAATGCACCAGAACAATTCAATTCATCACTATTTTCGCTACTTTTACTAATTGTAAAGTTGTTCCCTTTAAAAATTTTTTTAAGTTCTTGGATTATTTCTTTTGTTTGCTTTACTTTTATTCCTATGTCTAGTATATCACGTAAGTTCCTAGTATCCTGGACAGGTATCTTCTTTCTTGAATGAATATCAAGTATCAATTCATATCTCTTTCTTCTGTACTCAACCCAACGATCAGAAGAGAAATGATCATTTTCCTTCGATGTTAATTCTTTTGAATCCTCAAGAACATTTATATATTCAATAGCTAATTTCTTGAGTTTGTTATCCTTAAAAGTTCTTTCCTTATATCTTCCAACTTCCGATAACTCAAATTGTGTGGCCTTTTCATAGTACGCCCTAGTATCCTCGTAATTTGATGCGGCATCCTCCCACCGTTTATCTAACCCTTTAGCTAAGGAATTGATGAAGTCATTATCATAGGTTATTGCCTTATTAACTGCAGAACTGCATAAAAACAATGAAACAACCATCAGAACCGCAAAAAGTATTTTTTTAGGCATAACCATACCCTCCTAATTTCATTCCCACCACTATTATAACATTTAAACGATTTCAACTCGAAAGAATCCTAGTATGAAATAAGCGTTGTTTATATCACCTATGATACCTCTCAAAAATCAAAGAGCCAAGAAAAATATTAACTCTTGAAATGATAGTACTACTTTAGTTCCCGAAGCAAAGCCATTGTTGATTGACGAATTGCTGATGCCGTCTCATTGGAATTACTAGCTTCTGTTGTTCTAAAAGCAAAATCATCAAAAATCTGTGTATCAAGATTGAAAGTATCCTGATATACCTTCTTATTAACATCCCTGTAATGAACTGTAATTTCAGAGCATCCCTTAAAGTCTTTATCAATCGTTGATGTTATCTTTTGTCCTGGGGCTAGCATATTGTTAACTAAAGATTGAAAATGGTACCTGTTTATTTCTCCCAGTTCACCATTTACTGAAATAGAGGTAATATATGCAGGACTATTCCCGAAATTTTTTATGACATAAACCTTGTCCTGACTTTTTACAGAAAATGCATCGACAAAAATATTAACATAAGGTCTAGCCATATCTTCAGCAGATTGTCTAGTTAAATTATTTGCAACATTTGTTTGCCTAATAGCTTTTACAGATAAGTAAATTCCAATAATACTAGTTAGAGTTGAAGCTCCGATAGATATTAGCTGTATTAAATCAGATATGGACATAAATACAAACCTCATTTTTGCTTAATATTATATGTTATAATAAGAACAATTACCACTACTATTATAGGGGTTATACTTCTGAATACATTAGGATCTGTTAGCAGTTTTTTATAAAAAGGAGACATACTTATGAGCTTTGACAGCCTGGTACAACAAATAAACGAACTAGCTGAAACACAACGTGATAGAGGAACATACTTTGAATATCTTGCACGAGCTTATTTTCAAAATGAACCCACATATCAAAATGAATTTAAAAATATATGGATGCTAGCTGACGTTCCAGAAAAGCATGGTATTCCTAAAACAGATATTGGTGTTGATTTGGTCGCTGAAACCTTTACTGGCGAATTAGTTGCTATACAGGCAAAATTCTATGATCGTGCGATTCAAAAATCAAATATTGATTCATTTCTAAGTGAACTAGGTAAAAATTACTATAAATCAGGCATTATTGTCGCCTCTACTGATAAATGGGGGAAAAATGCTGAAAAAGCTCTCGCAGACAGAAGCGATGTCGTTCGTATTGGGCTTTCAGACCTTCGTAATTCTCGTATTGACTGGGATAAATTTTCCTTTGAGCGTCCTGATGAGGTAACTGTCAAAGCTAAAAAGAAACCTAGATATTATCAAAAAGAAGTCATCGAGAAGGCTCTGACCTATTTCAAAGAAAATGACCGCGGTCAGCTAATTATGGCACCAGGTACTGGGAAAACTTTTACGAGCCTAAAAGTTGCTGAAGCTATGGCTAAGGAGTCTGATAAAGAACAATATGTCGTTCTTTATCTTGTTCCTAGTATTCAACTATTAACCCAGACACTTAGAGGCTGGAATAACGATACTGATATGACAATGTCATCTATGGCTGTTACCAGCGATAGAAATGCCAGCCGTAGTTCTGTGAAACAAGATGAATCTAATATCCAAGTTAAGGCTAGTGATATTGGTTATCCAGCAACCACATCACCAGAAAAAGTACTTAGTAACTATCGAGAACTAATGGCGAAGCCTAAGAAAGAACTTCTAGTTGTATTTGGAACTTATCAATCTATCGATGTTTTGGGTAAAGCTCAAAAGGAAGGATTCCCAGAATTTGACTTGATTATTGCTGATGAAGCTCACAGGACTACTGGTGCAAAGGCTTTAGGTGAGGAAGATTCTTCATTTACAAAAGTACACAGTAATTCAAATGTAAAAGGTTATAAACGACTTTATCAAACAGCAACCCCTAAGCTATACGGAACAGAAGCTAGAAAAAAGGCTGAGAGCAACTCGATTGTAGTATCAAGCATGGACGATGAAAACCTTTATGGGAAAGTATTTTATCGCTTAGGCTTTGGAGATGCCATCAGTCACGATATTTTGACTGACTATAAACTCATGGTACTAGCTGTTGATGAAACAATCGTTCAAAAAGATATGCAAAAATCACTTTCCGATCCGGAAAATGGACTAAATATTGATGATGTTGGTCGTATTATAGGTGTCTGGAATGGTATGATTAAACGTGAAAGCTTTACAGATAAGGTTTCTGGAGAGCCAATGAAACGTGCAATTGCATTCTCGCGTACAATTAAAGATAGTCAACGTCTTTCTGAACAATTTGAGAATGTCGTAAATGATTACCTTGATAGTGATAAAGGTTATTCTGTAAATGTGCGACATGTTGATGGTAGTATGAATGCCCTTCAGAAAAACGAAGCTTTAGACTGGCTAGCAAGCGATGATATCCCTGAAGATTCGGCCCGTATTCTTTCAAATGTTCGTTTCTTAACAGAAGGAATTGACGTTCCTAACTTAGATGCCATTGTCTTTCTATCACCTCGTAAATCTCAGGTCGACATCGTACAAGCAGTTGGCCGAATCATCCGGAAGTCTGAAGGAAAAGAATATGGTTATATTATCCTTCCTATCGTTGTTCCAGCAGGTGAGACTCCGGAAACTATTCTAGATAATAACAAATCCTACGACGTTGTCTGGCAAGTATTAAATGCACTACGTTCCGTTGACGAGCGATTTGAAGCAACAGTTAATAAACTTGAGCTAAATAAAAAGAAACCTAAAAACATCCAAGTTATTGGAGTAGGTGGTGCACCAGATGACCCAACGTTACATGCAAACGGAGATTATGAAGAACAACCTTTCAAACCTTACCAAACTGAACTAGAGTTAGAATGGGAGGCTGTCGAAGGAGCTATCTATGGTAAGATCGTTCAAAAAGTTGGTGATAGACGCTATCTTGAAGATTGGTCCAAAGATGTTGCTGAGATTGCTAGACGTCATATTCAAGGAATTGAGATTATCCTAAAACAGAATCAAGAAAGTAAAGTTGCATTTGATAAGTTCTTACGTAGTTTACAACATAACATCAATGAGTCTATCAACCAAGATCAAGCAATTGAAATGCTGGCACAGCATTTGATAACTTTACCAATTTTTGACACATTATTTGGAGAATATGGCTTTGTAAATAACAATCCCGTAAGTTCTGCAATGGAACAAATAATCGAGGAACTTTCTCAATATGGGTTTGAGAAAGAGCAAAAAGAACTTCAACCATTCTACGATTCTGTTCGCTTACGGGCTGAAGGAATTGATAATGCACAAGCCAAACAAAAAATCATCATTACACTCTACGATAAGTTTTTCTCTACTGGTTTCAAATCCACAACTGAACGTCTAGGTATTGTCTTTACTCCTGTTGAGGTCGTAGACTTTATAGTTAAATCCGTGGATGTGGTCTTGAGAAAGCACTTCGGTAAAACTTTAGCGAGTGAAAATGTTCATATTTTGGATCCGTTTACTGGAACTGGAACATTTATCACTAGAACATTGCATTACTTGAAATCGCTGATGGATAATGGTGAAATTACCTTTGATGACATTCTAAGAAAATATACACAAGAACTTCATGCTAATGAAATTGTTCTTCTAAGCTATTACATTGCTGCTATTAATATTGAAGCTGTATTTGATGAAATTAATGGTGATGAACCGTATACACCATTTGAAGGTATTGTTTTAACGGACACTTTTGAATCATCAGAAACAGAAGATACGCTTGATGACTCCTTCTTTGGTACCAATGATAAACGCTTAAAACGCCAGCAAGAAAAACCAATTACTGCTATCATTGGAAATCCACCTTATTCTATTGGGCAAGGTAGTCAGAACGATAATAACCAAAATATTTCTTATCCTAAATTAGAAAATCGTATATCAGAGACGTATGCAAATATAAGTGTTTCAAACTCTGTCAAAGGATTATATGACAGCTATATAAAAGCTTTCCGTTGGGCATCAGATCGTCTTAAAAATCAAGGAGTGATTGGATTTGTTACAAATGGTAACTATCTTAATACCAATTCAGCAGATGGCTTGCGTGCAGGGCTTTATGAAGAATTTAATCATCTTTATATCTTTAATCTCCGTGGTGACCAAAGAACATTAGGAGAACAATCCCGAAGAGAAGGCGGGAAAATCTTTGGTTCGGGTAGTCGTACTCCGGTTGCAATTTCAATTCTAGTAAAAGATGGCTCAGATAGTCACGAACTTCACTATCATGATATTGGTGATTATTTATCACAATTGGTCTGTTTATTTACAATGGAGTAAACATACTCATTTTTTAGTGTTCTCAACATCTCATCTGTTGTCTCAGAAATATTGAAAACATCTTCTATACAAAGATAGAGACCTACTGGTTTCTTATACTGATTGCCATATTTAAATAACTTCCTAAATATAACGTCTATAAGCTTAGTAATATAAGAATTTTCGTCACTTAATTTGTTAAGAAGCTTTAAAGTCATGCTGGTTTGAACTTTATTGTTTAGGAGGTTAAGTATTTCGTTAAGTGTATCAATGGATTGCTTGAATGCGAGTATCTCGTCGTCTTCGTAAAATACAGGTATCGGAATGTTGCCTCCTAGTTCAGTATTATGTCCTTTATAGTAAATTTCAAACTCGCTTAAGCAATGACTCGAAAATTTCAAACTAAGTTGCCCAAAATTTTTTTTAACTAAGTCTACTAAAGTCTTCTCGACAAACTGATAATTTTCGTATTTCTGTATGTTTAACTCATACTCCGTAACATAACCAGTTAAAAATGGTGCCCCAAACATCAATGCACAAATACTTCTATGTGTTGCATCAGAAAAATAACAGTCAATTCCTAAATCTTTATTATAAAAATGTATAAATTTAGGGAGTCCAGCTCGTAAACCCTTCTCAGAATCGCTTTCATAAAAATTATATTGAAACTCCAAGCCATTCTTTTTTAAAGAATCAATATTTTCCATTATGCGAGTATATTTAACAATACATTCTGATTTTGAGTTCAAAGGCGAATCGCTAGCAATTGAAGTAAAACAATCATATACACTTCTTCCCACAATATTCCATGCAGTATCCAGCCCCTTTAACTTAGATAAAGGGACTTTTTGTATTCCTTTCTTACACTTCTTCTCAAAAAAGTTATAATAAAAATCTACCGCTTCAAATCGCCTTTCTTTCATCTTTTCGATATGTTGCTGACTAATCCCCTGACTAGTCAGAATATGATTTAATTCTTTAATCGTAACCATATTCTACCTCCAACTATCAATCTTATTTAAAGTCCTAGAGTACAGCATCTAACTTCCCTCAATCGGAGTTTTCTCAACAATAGTATACCCATTTTTCTTGTATTGTGCTATCCAATTGATAAGCAATCCTCGATTTGAGAGGCCATAGTCCAGACAAACACTTTGTTGAGAACAACCTTCAAGCATAACTTTATCAATCATTTCTCGTTTTAATTTAGGAGAATAGTAACGATTCTTTCCCTTTTTGACGATGTTTATTCCATAACGGTCAATTAATTTCACCATGTACTTTAGACCAGAAACGTTCACCCCAAATTCATTTGAAAGCTGTTTAAAGCTCTCTCCTTGCTTTCTCAGTTCATAGATAAGAACTTTATCCTCATAAGTCAATTTCATAATAAAAACACCCCAAAAGTTAGATTTTTCTGTCTAACTTCTGGGGTACAGTTCAGTATTGGAGATTTTCTTATATTATTCTCTTTTTCATTTTGATATCACTAATGAGCCCGAAAGGTTCAATCATTAGGTACTGATTCAAACCTCCACGAAACTCCGTCCCTAGTGTATTCGTTACTTCTATTCTCAGTTCATTCTCCCCATCTCTAAATAAGCCAGATACATCAAAACGGTAAGGCGGAGCAATATTAACACCGGCTGACACGTCATTAACAAATACTTCTGCTATTTCAAAGGTAGGCCCTAACTCAATTTCTATGATATCATTAGCTTGATTTAGGGTAAGGCTAGTGCTGTAAGAAACTGTTCCACTCACTCTCTCGAAATCTTCTAAGTTACTTAGTGGTTGTAATTTATCCATTTTAGTAATTTCTTGAAACTCTGGGTATCCCTCCGCACGTGCAAAACCTACCGTCCATTCGGAATGAATCACCTCTTCATGAACTTTTTCTTGTATTAAACTCATAGGTTCCTTAGTATCTCCAAATACCCAAATAATCGTTTGGTAAGGTTCAAGAACAAGATGATTTTTTTCTACAACCCAATAAGTATCCTTATAAGCATCATATGCAATAGGCTGTCGTGCCTCATTGGAAAATGAAATAGTGACATCTACAGTTTCTGAAACACTCTCATTGAAAAACATCCAGTAATCTATTCCATCCTTTTGGTAGTGATAATAAACTAGTTCAGAAAATGGAATATCTAAGTGAATATCTGCTATATCATTTAATTTTGATGCTAACTCTTCAAGTTTCACAAGCTCCGGTGCATTTCTAAATTCACTACGATTTATAGGAAACTGGTTTATGAAAATCACTCTAATACCATTATCAATCATCTTATTAAACTCATGCATGACGGACTTTGGAATATACTCTGCAAAAGGTACTACTAGAACATTAAAATGATGTTGATTGATGCTAAATTTTTTGTCGCTAAATTCGGCATTCTTCAGTAAGTCTGTGCTAACAATTGAAAAATCGAGTTGTGATTGTGTTAGTAATCTTGCCGGAATTTCAATAGGCATTGATTCCCCTACCCATTCAAATTCTGCTGGATAGAAAAGAGCTATTGAGGACTGATGTCTCCCCCTTGAGAATACTGACATCAATCGGTTCATATAATCTGAAAGATTACTCATATACCTAAATTGTGGGTTATTGCCTCGTGCATAAAAGTGAGGTGGACAATCAAAGTCTGGATATTCCTTTGGACTGAAAGCATGAGGTACAATATTATTTATCCCTCTAACAATTAAGTGATCAGCTATCCATTTCATAATTTTTAGACCCTCATTCCAACCGTAGGCCCCAAAAGCTTCACACATAGCCCGTCCTTTTTTGTGCGGATAAAGCTCTGCAGCAGATGCCCCAAGCTTAGCAAGTGCATAGTGATAAAATTGCCCGTCACTACCTCCCGTTTGAAAGGCATCATGATGATAATTCATTCCAGGAACTATCTGAGTACCAATTACATCTATACCTGAATAGTGCTGTGCCTCTTGTCCTCGGAAATAATGACCAGCCCCATAACCTAGCCGAGCATGTGCGCCATTATCTTCAATATTATGTCCGAGGTAATTTACTCCGTGATCATAACACCAATCTGCCAGAACTTTCACAAAGTTCTTATTATATTCTTTTGTAATTACGTTCATATAGTCATAACGAACTTCTCGCTCACTCATATCTACTGCAGGAATCCATAACAAAGGCAATTTTGATTTAGGGAAGCTTAACAGTTTTTCCAAACCAGGTCGCCATGGTAGAACTATGTCGGGATTCCCTATCCTTATATTTGTACCTTTAGCATTACCAAAACGGGGCTCGTCTGAAAAGAAAGCAGTGATAGTCTTTCCAAAAGAAGTACCTACATGTTCAAAATGTTTTTCATATACCTCATCTACTAACACTTGTGTTGCATCAGCTACAAGTGGATTTAGATAGTCTTTTGTTGATTCCTCACCACCTTCATGTGTTGAAAAGACAACTAAAACACTCCAATGTCCTTTAGGAACATCAAGATAAATCGTATCCCCTTTGAAAGAATCAGAGATTTCGACTAATGTATCCATTTGAATGGGGTCACCCTTCTTATTTAATCCAGCATGTCTCTCAACTAAATAAACTCCAAGAATATCAATAATTTCAGTCTGTCCACTCTCCCATGGACGTCCTTTTAATTGGGAAGCATCAATTCTAGCGTGTTTTAAAGGGCCAGCAATATCATATCTCCTTAATGCTAAATATTGTTTTAAATACTCTGGATGTTCTTTCTTGATTTTTCCATTAGCAAAACCAGTAGGGAAATGAGAATCATCAAGAATCCATACTTTCATTTTACGTTTTTGACATTCTCTTATAATGATATCTAGGTCTTGCCACCATTTCTCGCCCACAAAATCTGGATGAGGTCGAGATTCTACACATACGGCTTTCATTCCAGACTGGTAGATTTTTTCAACATATTCAACTAATACTTTCTCGTCTTCTCCATGTTGCCAGAAGAAAGGGAATAAATGATTTTCCATATTATTTTCCTCGCTATACTTTCATATTCAAAGTTCATAAAACGATAAAATCTCACTCCTATAACTATATAAGAGCAAGATTTTCATTATTATTTTATTTCCCTTCGCCAGTTCCAAAAATGAAATTCATAACAATTGGTCCTACAAAAGCAACTACTGATGCCACGAGGAAGGCAAACATACTTGAGAGTTTACCATCTGGTGCAATGAATAATGGGATTGCCATAACACCACCATTACCAAAATTGTAGATAAGTGAACCTGTTGCAGCCATAATAGCACCTGCAACTCCTCCACTTATCCAAGCATAAATGAACTGACGTCTAACAGGTAGTGCAATAGAATAAATAATTGGTTCAGTAACACCAAGGAGTCCTGTCAAACCTACTGAGAAACCTAGTGTACGTTGTTTTGTGCTTTTTGTTTTCAATGCATATCCAATTGCAGCACCTGCCAAAGCCATGACTGTTACTTGGAAAACAGCATTGATTGGATCGTGACCTAAGTTTGTAATGTTATTAATAAGAACTGGAATAAAAGCATAGTGAAGTCCAAAAACAACAATTACTTGCCAGAAGGCACCGCCAATGATACCAAAGAGAATAGGATTGAAATGGTAAATAGCCATGACTGCTGCAGCAAGTACATCAGAAAGCCATGTCATCACTGGTCCTACCAACAAAAATACTAATGGTGTTGCAATAAGAACTGTTAAAAATGGTGCAAACATTAATTTCAAAACATCTGGAAGAACCTTACGGAAGAAGGTCTCTAGTTTTGCTGCAATATATGATGACAACATTGCAGGGAAAAGAGACTGCGTATAATTAACCATTACAATTGGGATTCCAAAGAAGGTTAATGCTGTGTGATCTGTATAAGCAGAAACTATTGTTGGATAAACCAAACCAGCTGCTAACACTGCACCAACAAATGGACTTCCTCCAAATTGTTTACTTGCGTTAAAACCAACCCAAATTGGTAGGAAGTAGAAGAAACCTTGAGCAACAGCGTACCAAATCTGATAAGCTCCATCCGCTTCTTTTAACCAACCCAAAGCTAAAGCTAAGGCTAACAGTCCTTTCATAATACCTGCAGCACCCATAACACCAAATGTTGGTGTCATGATACCGACAATAGCTTTAAAGAATCGATTAAATACGTTAGTCTCTTTTTCTTGTTCGACTTCTGTATCGACCTCAGGTGTTCCCATAGCCGTTAAAAATTCTTTATGGACATCTGGTACACTCATACCAATAATGATTTGATATTGACCACCTGAAAAGACTGAACCAGCAACCTTATCTAAATTATCGATACTTTTCTTATCAACCAGACTTTCATCTTTCAAAACTAATCGAAGTCTTGTTGCACAATGAGAAGCTTTAGAAACATTTTCTTTACCTCCAACTGCTTTTAGTATATCAGATACCATTTGTTCGTATGCCATAGTATTCTCCTTTTTTATTTGCTTACTTCTTAATAATAAGTAGTGCATCCCTTGTGAATCGATGCATTGAGACACGTGTAATATTCATATCGTCTAGGTAGATAGCGTCTGGAAACATTTTTTCTTTGTTTTCTAAATCTATATACATCATCCGTTTTGATGTGTAATTCCCTTCCAATTTTATTGTGATATTTGAAGGTATATAAAGTATGATATAGTTTTCATTTTTGGAAACACGTATTTCACTTGTATCATTCTTGAGTAACTCCTGCAAAGGGACCATATCAAATAAATCATAACTTTCTATAACTTCTTTGATGTAAGCATAGTCCCAAGCTCCTTTGAAATGCAACGCATCTCTCCAATCATACGGTGTTTCAAAAGCTTCACCAATATTCGTATCAAATCCTAACTCGCTCTCATGCCATGACCAAATACCATGTGCTCCATAAGTAACTCCACTAAATGCTCCTGATAGGACACTTTGCCAAGCAGCTTTGCGAACATCTTCTCTAGAAAATCGGCCATAAACTTTGCGACTATATCCCATCATCTCGTAACAAGGTTCTGAGTTTAATAGGGGACGCTTAGGTTCTTTTTGGTAAAAAGCTTCTGCTAACTCATATGACATTGATTGGAAATCACTATTATGGCCCGATTGATACATGTAAAAATCTAGATTTGAATTTTCTTTGAGTACACTCGGAATATCATTCTCTCTTCCTCTGATATGAAGAGTTGTTAGAGCATTAGGATTGTTTTTCTTTACCCTGTTTAGAGCTACATTATAGTACTCTTCTATAACTTCGGAAGTTTGAAAATCAGTATCACCACTAATCACATAGATAGGTTCATATTGATCATATAGGCCCATCATCTTATCTACATAGTCAAGAATCATATCCTTGGGAAGCTGTCCAGGCTGTTTAACAGGCATCTGACTCGCCCATGTATCTGGAATATAATTTGACCAAAGTAAAACCAAGGCAATTGTTAACCCTTTCTCAGTTGCTTTTGCAATCATTCGACCCGCACGTTCGAAATATTGCTCATTATAACTATTAAAATCGAAGGATCCATCTTGATTAACTTTAAAAGGAACAATGTCTAAATCGGTTTGACTGGCATCCCATTGTTGCAACATATTAACCTGTAAAACATTAAATCCTTGTGCTTTTCGATAGTCAATATAGTATTCCCAATCTTTCTCTTCGATATTTGTAAATGCTGACCAACAAGTATCTGCTAGATAAAAGAAGGGAGTACCATTTTTCTCGAAGTACCTTTTGTTTTCTGAAACTTGGAACATTTTAAACCTTTCCATTACTATCATTTTTTAGTGTAGTAAATTTTTCTTTTTTCTTCTTTTACACTAACTATTGTAGCGCTTTCATTTTCGTAATTAAATAACCATTCTTTATGTAATTACTATCACTTTTTTAGATTAAATTGGAGTGTCTAGTTTCAAATCTGTTTCCAAAATAAAAAATGAACCTCATACTTTGAGATTCATTCTATATCACTCATCAATTGGGTTAATAAAACCTCGTCTTCGACTTTTTATAGGTGCTAACCACTCCAAAAATAAGTCTACCCATTTATAGACCTGAGCATTTTGACTACTTTCTTTTACTCCTGTTCTTAAGTCTCCCAATACAAGACCATGTTTCCCCTTATTAAATATATGCAGTTCGTAGGGAACTCCTACTCTTACCAACTCACTACAGTAACGTAAGGCATTTTCTGCAGGAACGAGTTTATCCTCCATCGTATGCCATACAAAGCTTGGTGGAGTCTTTTTACTAACATTCTTTATCGGATTCACTTTGTCGAGTTCCTCTTGAGTTGGAAACTCCTTACCTGTTGCAGCATAGGCAACTTTATTAAATATCGAAAGATCCGCATTAGGGTAAACATCAAAAGCTGCATAAGATAGCAATAAGTGAGTTGGACGTATTAATTCTGCCTCCTTAGCTACCAAATCTAGAAGCCACTCTTTATCCCAATATACTCCCAACTGACCAGCAATGTTACCTCCAGCTGAAAAACCGGCAACAACTACATAGTCCAAATCTACACGGTAGGTCATCGCATTTTCTTTAATGTCTGCAACAGTTTTTGATAAAACTACAAGAGAGTTTGGAAAGGCACTACTTGGATTTTGAGGTAAATCCTCAATTTTATCAGGAGCCATCTTCTTTAAGCCCTCTGTAGCATAATGAACTACAATAACATGGAACCCCTCTGCTAAAAAGCGAAGTGCGACAGCTTCGTCCTCACGAAATGATGTCCAAAAGAACGCACCTCCTGGACAAATCACAATAACTGGATAAACTCTTGCTCTATCAATTTCTCCATTTGCTTCTTGTAAATAATATTTCGCATAAGACCCGTTTTTGTCTAATTGTTTTTCAAAATATTTCATTGTTCTCTCCTAGCCAGATATTTATATTTTATCTAAAGTTTATTTTCAAGTATCAATTTTCTATAATAGTACCAATAAGTAAAATATATACTATATTAGTAATTATAACGCTTACATGCTATAATAAAAATATCGTTTTATCATGAATTTAATACCATTTTTTTGGAAGTGATTATATGAATTTTGAAACTTTAGAACAAAAACTTTATGAGTTAACAGATAGCGAAAAAAGATATCAAAAAAAGGAATATTTGGACTACAGACAGTCTTCTTCATCTGTTTATATAGATAATACCGAAGTATTCCAATTTTATATGAAAGATATGATAAGAGGTTCAAATAATTCCCAATACCACATCCGTAAACAAAGCCGCTTTGCACCCGTACCAGATCATATTACGGATGTTATAGAGTTAAACTATATTTATCATGGAAAATGCACACATTACGTCAATGGTAAAAAAATCACTTTATCTGAAGGTGATTTAATTCTTATAGATACACAAGCAACTCATAAGGTTGATAGTACAGATTATGCTGATATCATCATCAGTATCAACATTGAACAAAACTTCTTTAAAAAACATTTTTTTAATCATCTACAGAATCAGTCAGCATTAACAAAATTTCTTTTTCAAGCTATTAGTGACACTAACAATCATAATCAGTTTTTACTCTTTCACTGTAAGGAATCACAAAACCTAAAACTATTATTTCAACAACTTTTGTTTGAGGTATTCGAACCTAAGTTTCTGGATGAGGATTACAAAAATCATCTCTTACAACTAATATTTTTGGAGCTTATTCGTTCATTTTCAATCGAATCAAATCTTATAAACCAAAATTCCCACAAAAAACAATTAACCTTAGAAATATTAGCCTATATAGAAGACAACTATACTCACGCTACATTGGATAGCTGTGCCCTACAGTTTGGATATAACGCTAGTTACTTCAGCTCTCTTGTCAAAGAATACACAGGAGAAACGTTTATTAAGCTACTCCAAAAAAAACGCCTAGAGTCTACTCTACCTGCTCTTCTTCATTCCAAAAGCTCTATCAGAGATATCGCCCTAGAAGCAGGATTTTCAAACTTAAATCATTACTACTCACTCTTCAGAAAATCCTACGGAATGACTCCTGCAACCTATCGACAAGAACAAAATAGCATTGACTGAAGTAATCAAAAACACTTTAAATTTTATTTCATTAGTAAAAAGTCTCAACGTGATTAGTTACGAATAAAAGCATCTATTGCCTAGTTCAGCGTACAACTTTAATCCAAACAGAAAAAAATGTAAGAATTACTCTTACATTTATTATGAAGGGGTAGTTTGAAATCTATTACTATAATGAACAAAATTTCGGAAAGAACAACAAGTTTCATACTTATTACGTTCCGATAGATTTTATTCTAAAACGAAAAAATTAATATTTCTATTCTTAGTTTTGTACAAAATTTATCAATACAAATCTGAATAGAAGAATAAATAAAAACACAGCAAGAAAGAAGAATATCGTATTCTTAACTCTTCGTTGTATCATATTTTTTCCATTCATATTATTTCACCTCCTTTTTTTCATTTTCAATTATATTATGTCAGAAAAAATTATTTTTCAGTTAAATTTTTTTGAGCAAGAAAGAAGAAAATCGTACTCTTACCTTCCTGCTGTATTTTATTCTTTAAAATTTATATTATTTGACCTCCTTTTGACTTTACAAATACATTATGTCAGAAAAAATTATTTTTTATTGAAATTTTTTGAACCATAAAAATCAACATTCTTGTTCCGTTCGAAATATTAATAATTCAATAATATATTTTTATGTATTACTAGTAACTATTAAGAACTCAGAAAAGGAGTCCCACTTTGGGACTCCTTATTCCAATATATACATAACTATGTTTATGTAAAAATTATCATTTTAATTACTAACTACTATGTCTTCCTTTTGGTCTATTCTTTAGACGGCGCTCCACCTTTTTGTGTCCTAGGATCAATCACCATACCAACTTGTGGTTGGGTATCTCCTAGAATAATCGACGCTGGACTCAAGAAATCACCGTACTGGAAGACTTTCGTTTTCCGACGTTCAAAGTGAATATGTGGTCCAGTAGCTGCTCCCGTTTGTCCAACATATCCGATAAGTTGGCCTTTTTTGACCTTATCCCCTTTCTTAACAAGAGGAACATCACGCATATGTCCATAATAGATAATAGTGCCATCTGGAAGAGTATGCATCACGTGGTTACCGTCAATATTCATCGCTTCTTCATTGACCTCTACTACTTCTCCGTCTGTAACAGCGTAAATTGGAGAGCCTTCTGGTGCTGCAAGGTCCATTCCTGTGTGTCCTGAACCCGCATTTGGTCCACCTGCATTAGCTGCTGCACCGAAAAGTTGGGTAATGGTATAAGGAACATCGAGTGGCTGACCAGTATCAGTGCTGAGATTACTACTATCGCTGTCACCACACGTATCTGCATCTACTTCCTCCTTGTCATCATCCTTATCCTTCTTGTCTTTCGGACGATAGACATAGACTTTTCCGTAGTCCATAGTGATACGGTCTCGATATTGGCCATAATTATTCTCAGCAATCCCGTCGGTTGATGGAGAACATTGGATAATATTCTCCTT
>NZ_JAPVYF010000017.1:0-46753 GCF_041431705.1 Streptococcus sp. 27098_8_74 | reverse complement strand
AAAACGACTACCTAAAGGTAGACGTTTTCGATAGATTACTTAACGTGTTTGGCAAGATCTTTTTGAGCTTTGTCATTAGATTTCGCTCTTTCTTTAAGCCAATCTTTATAAGCTGAGTCGTATTGTTTCTTAGTTACAATATCATCTTGAGATTTAAGATACTTGAAGTAGTATGTAGAACCTTTATCACCAGCTTGAGCATATGCTCCTGAGAATGGCTTAATACGAGAAATTACAGCGGCTGCACCATTATAAGTAGTCGTTGGGATATAAAGTGCACTATCCGTCAACCATGCCTGAGCTTTTGCATATTTTTCATAACGAGCCGTCAAGTCTGTTGTTTCCTTAGAAGCATCATCAACCAATTGGTCATATTCTTTAAGACCTACTTTTTGAACCGCTTGACTATTTGGATCATCATAACCCATGAAAGATTTAGTATTTTCACTATTTGTAGTCTTCAAGACATCAAGATAAGTTGATGGATCAAGGTAATCAGGCTCCCAAGCCACACCTACTGACAAGTCCCAATCCTCTGCAGCTGCATTTGAAGCAGAGTATGTAATATTATAGAAATCATCAGTTGACAATTGGTGAAGATCAAGTACAACATTATCTTTTCCAAGAGCGGATTCAATAGATTGTTTAAGTGACTGCACTTGATTCACAAAGATTTTATTTGACTGATTGACAGGAACATCCAAATGGATTGGGAACTGAACCCCTTCTGCTTGAAGAGCTTCTTTAGCTTTAGCAAATTCAGCCTTAGCTTTTTCTGGATTATAAAGACCATCTTGACTATCTGCAAGATTCACACCAGACCACTCATCACCATAGCTTGGTAATTGATCCATTACCATAGTTCCGAAATCTTTACCATCTGCTTGAACAAAGTCTGGTTTAACATAGATATTACGAACGGCAGTACTACCACCCTCTTTACCGTTAAGTTGTGCAGCATAATTCGTACGGTCAATAGCAAAACCTAATGCTTGACGGAAATCTTTGTTAAGAAGAGCTGTCTTAGTTGATGTCTTTTGCTGGTCATTTTCTTTAGATGTATGACCATAAGTTTGACGATCGATATTAATACCGACACCTTCTACAGCTGCTCCAGGTTGTGTATAGAAAATATTGTCTTTGTACTGTTTTTCAACTTTAGAATAGTTTGAACTAGTTGGGTATAGACGAGCTAAGTTATAGACTCCATCTGTGAAGTTACGTTCCAAGGATTCTTGGTCTGTACCATCATCATAAGTCAATTTAACTGTATCAAAGTAGACATTATCCTTATCCCAATAGTTTTCATTCTTGGTGAACTCAATAGATGATTTCGTTGTCAAAGATTTAAGAAGGTATGGACCGTTATAGAGAATAGAAGTCGGATCTGTTGACTTACCAAAGTCTTTACCTTTAGATTTCAAGAATTCTCCATTAACAGGCCAAGTAACAGAGTAGGTCAATTTTGAATTCCAATAAGGTTCTGGTTGACTAAGCGTATATTGCAAGGTGTAATCATCAACAGCCTTGATACCTACATTTGAAAAGTCCTTGTTGGCACCTGAAAGGTAATCATTCAAGCCCTTAACTGAGTTTTGTAGCAAATAAATCGCTTCAGAATTTGTATCCGCAGCATGCTTAAGTCCTGTCACAAAGTCTTTAGCTGTTACATTGGCATATTCTTCGCCGTCTGAAGTGTACCATTTGATACCCTTACGAATCTTGTAAGTATAGGTCAAACCATCTTGAGAAACAGACCAGTTTTCAGCGACAGAAGGTTTTAGATTCCCGTATTGGTCATTTTCAAACAAACCATCAACACCGTTACTAACGGCTGTCGTCATGTTTTTCTTATTTGTAGAAACATAGTCTAGGGTTGCAGGATCGCCACCGTAAACATAATTATAAGTCTTACCAGACGTCTTACTTGATGACGAGCAAGCCGTTAAAACACCTACAGATAACAGGCCTACGGTTGCTAGTAAAAATACCTTACTCTTTTTCATTCATTGCCTCCTTAATTCGCAACGTAAAAAGTTCAAAATCAATAATTATGTGTATACGCTTAAATTATACCATAAATTCGAAAAAGCAGCACTACTTTCTGAATATTTTTTATTTTCTACTCAAATTTCGTGTCTAGAGTAAGAAAAAAACCTATCCGAAGATAGGTTTTTTACTACTCTTACAATGAGTTAGGATCAACTTTGATACCAGCACCTTGTGTAGTAGTGATTGAAAGGTTTGTGATGTAAGTACCTTTCGCTGTAGCTGGTTTAGCTTTTTGGATTGCATCGTTAAATGCTTTGAAGTTTTCAACCAATTTTTCAGTTTCGAATGAAACTTTACCGATGATAGCTTGTACGTTACCTGCTTTATCAGCACGGTAAGTGATTTTACCACCTTTAGACTCTTCAACTGCTTTAGCAACGTCCATAGTTACTGTACCAGTTTTAGGGTTTGGCATCAAGTTACGTGGTCCAAGGACACGTCCAAGACGACCAACGATTGCCATCATATCTGGTGTTGCAACAACAACGTCAAAGTCAAGCCATCCACCGTTGATTTTAGCAACGAGTTCGTCTTCACCAACGAAGTCAGCACCTGCTGCTTTAGCTTCTTCAGCTTTAGCACCACGAGCAAATACAAGAACGCGTTGAGTTTTACCAGTACCGTTTGGCAATACCATTGCTCCACGGATTTGTTGGTCAGCTTTCTTAACGTCGATGTTAAGGTTGTATGATACTTCAACAGTAGCATCGAATTTTGCGAAGTTAGTTTCTTGTGCAAGAGCTACAGCTTCTTCTACGCTGTAAGCTTTTGTGCTGTCGATTTTCTCAAGAGCAGCACGCATTTGTTTGCTTTTTTTAGCCATGTTAATTATTTCTCCTTGTGTAATGTGGTCATAACGACTTTCATCTTCCACGTCACTCAGCGAAGTGAGACGACGTCTGTGGTTTTCTTGTTAACTGAATTAGTCAGTAACAGTGAATCCCATTGAACGTGCAGTACCTTCGATCATACGCATAGCTGATTCGATGTTTGCAGCGTTCAAGTCAGGCATTTTAGTTTCAGCAATTTCTTGTACTTGTGCACGAGTTACTGAAGCAACTTTAACTGAGTTTGGAGTACCTGAACCTTTTTCAACACCTGCAGCTTTTTTCAAAAGAACAGCAGCTGGTGGTGTTTTAGTGATGAAATCAAATGATTTATCTTCATACACAGAGATAACAACTGGGATGATCATACCAGCTTGATCAGCTGTACGAGCGTTAAACTCTTTAGTGAATCCCATGATGTTGATTCCGGCTTGACCAAGAGCTGGTCCAACTGGTGGAGCTGGAGTCGCTTTACCAGCAGGAATCTGAAGTTTTACGATGTTTTCGACTTTTTTAGCCATTTTGTAATTTCCTCCTATTGTGGTTTTGGCGGTAAGTAAGTTTTGTTACCTCCCACAAGTATGTTTTTACATACCTTATCTATTATACAGAAATTCTTTTTAGATGCAAGAATTTCTTATTAAGTTTAGGAAAAAATTTACATAAAGGACTTTTCGAGGTAAAATAGACTTATGATTCTATATAAATTCTTTGCTATAGCTTTTTTGATTTTAACACCTATCTTTGCTTTTATCATCCACCGATTCTTTAGTTTAAAATACCTCGGGCTTAATTTTGCTGACCTTACCTTCCCACTTTATTTTATTGAGGTGGTTGCTGTGTCAGCCCGTTTCTTCACCCATAGCTTTCTGCCTTACATCACTATCTTATTATCCTTGGCGGCTATAATTATCACAATTCAGATGCTAAGAAAAACACAATCTTTCAAGTTTAAACGTTTTCTTAAGTTATTCTGGCGTATCAGCTTTTTTATCACCAGTCTTTTCTATTTAGGGACTGTGATTCTCATTTTTATCGTTTCTTAAAAACTAGATTAACTCAGCATTTATATTTTATGCTGAGTTTTTTTTATGTCAAACCATGAAAAAAGCAGGCAATCATGCCTGCTAAACTTTTCGGTATTAGGGATGAACTTGAGTCATTCGACCAGTATCTACATCATAAACCGCACCGGAGATGATAACATCCTCAGGGATAAGCGGTGACTGACGAAGAATAGCCATATCTTCACGAACACTCTCTTCTACATCTGTGAATGGAAGAAAATCTTGATCAGAAACATCAACACCAAGTTCTTTATTGAGATAGGCGGTAAACTCATCGTTCTTAAAGGTCTGAGCACCACAATCTGTATGGTGAAGAACTACGATTTCTCGTGTCCCCATCTGTTGTTGAGAAATGACCAAAGAACGAATCATATCTTCCGTCACACGACCACCCGCATTACGTAAAATATGAGCGTCACCTAGGGCCAACCCCAAAGCCTGAGCAACGTGAAGGCGTGAATCCATACAAGTCACAATAGCCACCTTAGTCTTTGGTTTCAAGGGAAGATGGGCTGTCCCGTGGAGGTCAACATAGGCTTTGTTGGCATTGAGAAAGTTTTCAAAATAAGACATAATAACTCACTTTCTAATGAAGAAAATAATTTGACTATCAAATTATTTACACACTATCTTATCATCTTTTTATTAACTTGTCAGCTATTGAGTTCGCAACATAAAAAAGGAGAATAAATGCTAACAAGCATCCATCCTCCTTCAATTTATATTATGAACGTTTTGGCAAGTATCTATTAAGCAAGCCTGCAAAGGTTTGAAGATTGAGACTTTGAACATAAATTTCACCTGTTCCTCTAAAGGTATTCACAACACCCTCTCCTGTCCCAATAGACTGCCAGAAACCATTTTCCAGGTGAATATTATAATCAAGTGTCTGACTCCAGGCAACGACATGAGCATTATCAATAGTCACTTCTTGATTGTTTAGCTCAATTTTTTTAATAGAGCCATAAGCATTTGCCAAGAGAGTTCCTTGGCCTTGGGTAGTCATTACAAAGAAACCACCCTGACCACCAAAAAGAGCCTTACCAACAGACTGAAGCTCCATTGTATAGTAAGCTGTGCCATCAAGTGCTAGAAAGGCACCGTCGTTTAGTCGGTACTGTTTTTCACCTAAATAAAGTGGAATCACTTGACCTGGAGAATCAGGGGCCAAGGCTATATAGCCGTTATTGGACTGCGAGACAACCTGAGTAATAAAGCTACTTTCGCCCGAAACCATTGAACGCCCAACTGCTTTTACAAAGCGACCTAAACCTGATCCACTGGCATTTAATTTGGTACTCAGTGTCACATTCGGTGTGTGATATACCATACTGCCACGCTGGATAAAGACTGTTTCACCTTGATTAAGAGATAACTCTACTAGCGGGAATTGCATATTGCTGTCTGTAAAAAATTGCATAATAAATACCTCCCTATTCTTAAGAAAAGTATAGCATCGAACAGGTACTTTTGCAAGCGCTTCCAAACACTTGTTTTGAGGCCTCTTTTTAAGAAAAGACTTTTTTGAGTACTTCTCCTACCGTCGTGACCCCAATAACCTGGATACCTTCTGGAATCTTCATGCCATGAAGCGAATTTTTAGGAGCATAAATCTTAGTAAAACCTAATTTAACAGCCTCATTAATACGCTGTTCAATGCGAGTTACTCGGCGAATCTCTCCAGTCAACCCAATTTCTCCTATAAAAGCTTCTTGTGGATTGGTTGGAAGCTCCTTGTAACTAGAAGCAATCGCAACGGCTACAGCAAGGTCAATAGCTGGCTCGTCTAATTTGACACCACCAGCCGATTTGAGATAGGCATCTTGATTTTGGAGAAGAAGGCCACAACGTTTCTCTAAAACAGCCATAATGAGGCTGACACGGTTAAAGTCCAGTCCCGTCGTTGTCCGCTTGGCATTACCAAAGACGGTTGGTGTCACCAAGGCTTGAACTTCAGCTAAGATAGGTCTGCTACCTTCCATTGTCACAACAATGGCAGAACCTGTAGCACCGTCTAGGCGTTCCTCTAAGAAAACCTGGCTAGGATTTAGCACCTCTACCAAACCACCAGACTGCATCTCAAAAATCCCAATCTCATTGGTTGAACCAAAACGGTTTTTGACTGCTCGTAAAATACGGAAGGTATGATGACGTTCCCCCTCAAAATAGAGCACAGTATCCACCATGTGTTCCAACATACGTGGTCCAGCCAGCTGTCCCTCCTTGGTCACATGCCCAACAATAAATGTGGCAATGTTATTGGTTTTGGCAATCTGCATGAGTTCAGCAGTGACTTCACGAACCTGAGATACAGAACCTTGAACGCCAGAAATCTCTGGACTCATAATGGTCTGAATAGAGTCGATAATGAGGAAATCGGGTTTTATGGCCTCTACTTGACTGCGAACGGCTTGCATATTGGTCTCAGCATACAGATAAAATTCGTTATCAATATCGCCTAAACGTTCACTCCGCAATTTGATTTGCTCGGCAGATTCTTCTCCAGATACATAGAGGACTGTTCCCTTGTTAGCCAGTTGCGTTGACACCTGTAAGAGAAGGGTTGATTTCCCTATCCCTGGATCTCCTCCAATAAGAACCAGACTGCCCGGAACCACACCGCCACCTAAAACACGGTTAAACTCGTCCATATCAGTCTTTATGCGGGCATAATTGATTGAGGATACTTCTTTTAATTTAGTTGGTTTAGACTTTTCACCCGTCAAACTGACACGGGCATTTTTTACCTCCTGCACCTCAACCTCTTCTTCAAAAGAGGACCAAGAAGAACAGTTGGGACAGCGCCCTAGATATTTGGGTGAATTGTAGCCACATTCTCGACAAACAAAAGTTGATTTTTTCTTTGCTATGATAATTCTCCTTCTACGATTACTCCGACAGAATGCCACTTATGCAATGTTTTTGTAAATTTCTTCTGGTTGGCAACTCCGACAGCGAACAAATCGACAGAAACCTGATAATTCTCCTTGACAGCTGCCAAAATGGAAGCCTTGACACAGCCATTGCCATCTACCCCTATAAACTCTATGCTTCTAGCAGCATTCCCCTCCAGAAACTCTTTTAAATCCAGATTGGTAAAGCAAGAAGCCCGACGCTTCTCAAAGATACGAGAAGATACAAGCAGCAAGCCGGTCGCAAATTTCTTCTTTCTATCTTTTCTCTCCCAGAAAAAACGGTTGAGAATATAGATAACCCGGTCACTGGGATAGCTGGCAATTTTGTCATTTACAGCTACAGTCAGTTCTTCATGATATGCTTTTCCTACAGCAACATAGTCTGACTGCATATCTACAACTAATAAATAGTCTGCCATATTCTTTCTCTATTTCCCTGTCGATCCGAAACCACCTGTACGAACACCGTCAGCTTCATCTCCATCTACAATTAAGAAGGGCATAAAGACACCTTGAACGATGCGTTCGCCAACTTCAAGAGTCACGGGGTGATCCGTAATATTTTTCATCTGGGCGAAGATGTGACCCTCATTCCCTGGATTTCCATAGTAATCGCAATCAATAACTCCAACAGAGTTGATCAAGACCAGACCTTTTTTGCGAGGATTAGAAGAACGATCATAAAGATATAGCACCTCACCCGCTTGCATATAAGCCTTGACCCCAGTTGGGACGAGGACGATTTCTCCTGGTGCAATCACTGTGCGCTCTGCCACCTTTAAGTCGTAGCCAGCTGCATGGGCTGTCTCCCGTTTTGGAAGCAAGTCCTGATTGGTATAGGTTGATACAAGTTCAAATCCACGAATTTTTGTCATTATTTTTCCTTTCGATACATCTATAAATTAATTCTTGTAAAACTAGCCATGCTAGCTTCAGACTTTTAAATCTATCCCATTATAATCTATTCGAAATAAGATGACAAAGGTAATAGTCTAATCACTTTCTCATTAAACGAAGATTGACTTTTAACTAGGAAAACGCTAACATAATAATAGATATAATACTTTTAAGGAGAATTGTCATGAAATTCATCGGACTTGTTGGTACGAATTCAAAACGTTCAACTAATAGACAATTATTGCAATATATTCAGAAACATTTTGCAGATAAGGCAGACATCGAACTTGTTGAAATCAAAGACCTCCCTGTCTTTAACAAACCCGCTAACAAACAATTGCCAGAAAGTGTCCTTGAAATCGTTAAAAAAATCGATGAGGCTGATGGGGTTATTATTGGAACACCTGAGTATGACCACTCAATTCCAGCTGTTCTCATGAATGCTTTAGCTTGGGTCTCATACGGTGTTTTCCCTCTTTTGAATAAGCCTGTTATGATTACAGGAGCATCTTATGGAACTCTAGGAGCTTCTCGTGCACAGCTACAACTTCGTCAAATTTTGAATGCTCCAGAAATCAAAGCTAATGTGCTTCCAGACGAATTCTTGCTTTCACATTCCCTTCAAGCTTTTGATAGCAACGGCGATTTAGTTGACCTCGATGTCATCAAAAAATTAGATGCTATTTTCGATGACTTCCGTCTCTACGTCAAAATTACTGGTAAACTCTCACATGCTACAGAGTTATTACATAAAGAAGCTGAAGACTTCGACTGGGAAAGCCTATAAGACAGGAGAATATAAACTATGAAATTTGTTGGACTCGTTGGAGCAAATTATGATCAATCATATAACCGTAAACTGCTCGAATTTATCAGAAGACATTTTAAAATTAAATTTGAACTTGAAGTTTTGGAAATTGATGAAGTTCCTATGTTTAACCAAGATGAAAAATGGGATGAAAGTTTCCAACTTCGCTTACTTAATAACAAAATTACACGCGCTGACGGTGTCATCATTGCAACACCTGAGCACAATCACACTATCTCTGCAGCACTTAAATCAGTATTAGAGTGGCTATCATTCGAAGTGCACCCTTTTGAAAACAAGCCTGTAATGATTGTTGGTGCTTCTTACTACGACCAAGGAACTTCACGTGCCCAAGTGCATTTGCGTAAAATCCTTGAAGCGCCTGGTGTTAATGCTTATACACTTCCAGGTAATGAATTCTTGCTTGGAAAGGCTAAAGAAGCTTTTGACCTTGAGGGGAACATTACTAACGAAGGTACTATTAATTTCCTTGAACAATGCTTAGACAATTTCATCCAATATGTAGGAGTGGTTTCTAAATTGAAAAAACCAAAACCAATTGAACCTGAAGACTTGGATTGTAACAACCCAATCGCTACAACTGTTACCGAAGTTGATCCTGACGATCCAGAGTGGGTAGAAAAAGTAGCTGAAATCACTGGTGCGGTATCTGGTGATACCTACGTGAAATTGGACCACGGTATTTTGACGGTTAATCAAATTGACATGTTCCTCAAGGCTATGCCATTTGAATTGACCTATGCCGATGATAACAACCAGTTCCTCTACTACAACAACGCCCATCAAGATCCTGACACTATGTTTGCCAAACGTGTGCCACCTCAATCTGGTAGCCGTATGTCAACTGTTCACGGCTCACTTCCACCAGCTCGTATGAAAAATGTGGAATGGGTTATTGGTACACTGCGTAATGGTAACCAAGAATATGTTCGTACGATTGTTCCAGGGTCACCTGAAGGAGTTATCAATACGCATAACTATCAGGCTATGTACTATGATGATGGTTCTTATGCAGGAATCAATGAAATCGTCTTTAACTTTAAACCATGGCTTGACTGGTATCTCGAAACAACTGGTCAACGCCTTGTCGGAGGAAGCGGTCCTTTTGCACCAGCTGCAGCTAGTCATGGCGGTAGCGACGCCACATCTGGTGCATCAGATGCGGGTGGTCATGGTGGCGACGCAGCCCCAGCCGCAGATGCCACATCTGGAGCATCCTCATATTAAGACTTGGAAAAGTTGGGACAACTGTCCTGACTTTTTTTCATGGTCATCCTAGATTAAGTTTCACTCGAGCTTGCGCATTTGCCATGCTCCATGCCACATATTTTAGAGGTAAACCTATGTCTCAATTTAAAGAAAAAGTATTCGCTGCTTGTGCTAAAAAAGAAGCTCTCTTTGACGAAAGTCTGGGTCGCTATGCCTTGCGTTCTATGCTTGCAGGAGCTTATCTTACCATGTCAACTGCTGTAGGAATTATTGGTGCGGATGTTATCGCTACAGGTATTCCGGCCCTTTCTCGTTTTGTTTTTGCCTTTATCTTTGCCATCGGACTGGTCTTCGTTCTCATATTCAATGGAGAGTTGGCTACTTCAAACATGATGTTCCTGACCAGTGGTGCCTATTATGGTAAAATCAAATGGAGCAAGGTGTGTACCATCCTCCTCTACTGTACCTTCTTTAATTTTGTCGGTGCCCTTATCTTGGCCTGGTTCTTCAACCAATCCTTCTCTTTCCAACATTTGACTGACAAGAGCTTCTTAGTTACTGCTGTCTCAACCAAGCTTGGAAAAACAGATTGGATGAACTTTACAGAAGGTATTACAGCGAATATGTTCGTTAATATTGCCATCTTGGGCTACATGCTCCTCAAAGAAGAATCTGCTAAGATTTTCATTGCGCTATCAGCTATCTTCATGTTTGTATTTTTAATTAATGAACACTTGATTGCTAACTTTGCCTCTTTCATGTTGCTCGGTTTCAACGGTGTGCGTGACTCTGTGGATAATTTCACTTTGGCAAATATTCTACGTCAGTGGGTAGTCGTTTTCTTCGGTAACTGGATTGGCGGAGGTATTTTCATTGGTTTGGCATACTCTTGGCTCAATAAAACTAAAACACCTCACATTGATTAGGAGACCACATGCGTCAAAAGACATTCATCAAACAAACCAGCCTAGCTATTCTACTGTATTTTATTTGCCTAGCCCTTGCAGTTGCTATTGATTTAATCTTTTTCAAAGTCAAAAATATGTATCATACACCTGCCTTAGCGGCTATCTTTGCAGGCTGGGTCTACTTGGGGCTTATCAGAAAGACAAAACAATTTGGAGCGATTACCTGTCTGGGTATCTTTATGTCCCTCTTCTTCTTTGCTTCTGGGCACTTTGTTCTAGCCTTTCTTCCTAGCTTTCTGGCTGGCCTTGTCGCTGACTTTCTAGCTAAGAAAGGGAACTATGAGAATAGTAAACTTAATTTACTTTCCTATATGATCTTTTCCCTAGGGAACTTAGCACCCATTATCACCATGTGGCTTGCGCCCAAAGCTTATATCGCACAGCTCCTAGCCAAAGGGAAAACTCAAGATTATGTAAATCAAGTTATGGTTCCCTTTACAGCCAGTCATGTCTTAATCCTGATTGGAGGAACGCTCATGGCTGCTCTCATTGGGGGCTACATTGCCCAAAATTGGCTGAAAAAATAAATAGCCATCAGCCCTCCTAACAGAGAGTACAAGACAAACATGCTTTTCTTATGTTATAATGAGAAAGAATACAGTCTTTTTCTACTTTGTTAGAAAGGACCTAAAGGGAGACCTAATGATGAAAAAACAAAAAATCGCTGTCTTGGGCCCTGGTTCATGGGGAACTGCCCTTGCTCAGGTACTCAACGACAACGGACACGAGGTCCGTATTTGGGGAAACATCCCTGAACAAATTGATGAAATTAACGAGAAACACACCAATACCCGCTACTTCAAGGATGTGGTTTTGGATGAAAACATTAAAGCCTACAAAGAGCTATCTGAAGCCCTAGATAGTGTCGACGCTGTTCTCTTTGTTGTTCCAACCAAGGTCACTCGCTTAGTTGCTAAGCAAGTTGCTGAACTTTTGGACCACGAAGTTGTTGTTATGCATGCTTCCAAAGGTTTGGAACCTGGAACACACGAACGCCTTTCAACAATCCTTGAAGAAGAGATTCCTAAGGAACTTCGTAGTGAGATTGTTGTCGTATCTGGTCCAAGCCACGCTGAAGAAACTATTGTTCGCGATATCACTTTGATTACAGCAGCATCTAAGGATCTTGAAGCGGCACGCTATGTCCAAGGTATTTTCAGCAATAGCTACTTCCGCCTCTACACCAATTCAGATGTGATTGGTGTTGAAACAGCTGGTGCTCTTAAAAACATTATCGCGGTAGGTGCTGGTGCCCTCCACGGTATGGGATATGGGGACAATGCTAAGGCAGCCGTTATTACTCGTGGCCTTGCGGAAATTACTCGTCTTGGTGTGAAACTTGGGGCTGATCCTTTGACTTACAGCGGTCTATCTGGGGTTGGTGACCTTATTGTTACAGGAACTTCTATCCATTCACGTAACTGGCGTGCTGGGGATGCGCTCGGTCGTGGAGAAAAGCTAGAAGACATTGAACGTAACATGGGAATGGTTATCGAGGGTATTTCAACCACAAAGGTTGCCTATGAAATCGCCCAAGAACTCGGCGTCTACATGCCAATAACAACAGCAATCTACAAATCTATCTATGAGGGTGCTGATATCAAGGAATCTATTCTCAATATGATGTCCAACGAATTGCGCTCTGAAAATGAATGGGATAAAAAATAAAAATCTAAGGAGTTCTCATGAAGAATCAAAAAGTTAGAAAAGCTATCATCCCCGCTGCAGGACTCGGAACACGCTTTTTACCAGCTACTAAGGCCTTGGCCAAAGAAATGTTGCCAATCGTTGACAAACCAACCATCCAATTTATCGTTGAAGAAGCCCTCAAATCAGGTATCGAAGATATCTTGGTGGTTACTGGTAAGTCAAAACGTTCTATCGAAGACCACTTTGATTCAAACTTCGAGTTAGAATACAACTTGGAACAAAAAGGTAAGACAGACCTGTTGAAATTGGTTAATGACACCACTGCTATTAACCTCCACTTTATCCGCCAAAGCCACCCACGTGGCCTTGGAGATGCTGTTCTTCAAGCCAAAGCATTTGTCGGAAATGAGCCATTCGTTGTCATGCTTGGTGACGACCTCATGGATATCACTAATGACAAAGCAGTACCTTTGACTAAGCAGCTCATTAATGATTATGAGGAAACACACGCATCAACCATTGCAGTTATGCCTGTACCTCATGAAGAAGTTTCTTCTTATGGTGTCATCGCCCCTCAAGGCAAAGGTGAAAATGGACGTTATAGCGTTGAAACTTTCGTTGAAAAACCAAATCCAGAGGATGCACCAAGTGATCTTGCTATCATCGGGCGTTACCTTCTAACACCTGAAATTTTCGGTATTTTGGAAACTCAAGAACCAGGTGCTGGAAATGAAGTCCAATTGACTGATGCTATCGATAAACTTAACAAGACACAACGCGTCTTTGCTCGCGAATTTACTGGAGACCGTTATGATGTCGGTGACAAATTCGGATTCATGAAAACATCAATCGATTACGCACTTAAACATCCTCAAGTTAAAGATGACCTCAAGCAATACCTCATTGACTTGGGCCACAAACTTGAAGGCAAAGCAGCTAAAAAAGACTAATATAAAAACCATCGAATGTCAGGTTCGATGGTTTTTTCATATAATTTAAAAATAAGTAAATCCTAGAAGAATCAGCAATAGTAAAATGTAAGTTAAAAGAGCTGTAAAACGCCAACCTTTACTAAATAAGCGACTTTCAACCTTGTTAGCCAAAAAGATAGCTGCAAGAGCACCTCCAACTAAACCACCAAGATGGCCTGTAATCCCAACACTAGGTGTAAACAGGTTGAAGATTAAGTTTATGACAATCAAAGCCAAGTAATTGCGACCTAACTGATTAAGCAAAGGACTATGACTATAGTAGCCAAGAATCACAACAGCCGCAAAAAGTCCAAACAAGGATGTCGAAGCACCAGCTGCAATAACATTAGGCGTAAAAAGTAAGGTAAAGGCATTTCCCATAACACCAGCCAACAAATAGAGCCCTAGAAAACGTAGAGTCCCAAAAATCTGCTCAGCCATTTTCCCCATAAAGTAAAGGGCAAGCATATTAAATAGAAAATGCTCAACACCTATATGCACAAAAATCGGTGTTACAAGACGCCAGAGGTTCAGTGGGCTGTACTGAACAAAAGCACCGTACATGGCCCCCATCTTAAAGAGGCTCAAAGGTGAGGTCGCTTGAAAGCCATTTAAGAGATATTGACAGATGAAAGTCAGCGTCGTAAGCCCCAACAATAGATAGGTTGCTGGGTATTTCTTCCACTCATTTACTTGCATGTAACAACCTCCTTAACAGGAATATCATAGCTATCTGGTTGAAAATCATGTTTCTGGCAAGGATAAACCGTACTAACGGTCTCCCCTTCAAAATCAGACAAATAGCGGTCATAGTAACCTGCTCCGTAACCAATGCGATAGCCTTCATCATTGAAAACTACTCCTGGCACATGAATTAAATCAATCTCTGATTTTTCCACAGCCAAATCAGACACAGGTTCCATCAAGCCAAAAGAGGTTGCAACAAGATTATCTGGATCATAATCCACAAAAATCATTCGACCTTGTTTATATGTTTTAGGAATCAAAAGTCGTTTACCATCCTTTAAAGCCTGATTGATTAAAAGACCGGTATCATATTCATGAGGAAAAGACAAATAAGTCGCAATCACCTGGGCATCTTTATAAGCAGGTAAGGCAATCAATTGCTCCAAAAGATATTGATCTATCTTAGCCTTAGTCTCAGGATCTTGTGAAGTTAACTGAGCCAAGACTGTTTTTCTAAGTTCATTTTTCATAGGTTTATCATATCAAAAAAGCTACCAAAAGTCAGACTTGGTAGATTTTTTAGCTGTATCAACTATGGTTAGGCTTCTGCCTTGTGTTTAAGGAATTTTCCAATTTCAGCCACTGCAAAAGCGAGGGCATCTTCATTTGGACTCATCTTAGGATGGTGAAGTGCATATGGCGTGTCAATTCCCAACCAGAACATGACACCAGGAACCTTACTAAGCAAATAACCAAAGTCCTCTCCAGTCATAGCTGGTGGACAATCAATCAGGTTAACCTCTGGGCTAGCATCAAAGAAAGCCATCAACTCTTTGGCCAAGGCTGGATTATTTTCCACAGGAAGATAACCACCTTGTTTCAACATGATATCCACTTCCATACCAAAGCTAGCTGCCACGCCCTCTGCAATCTGGCGCACGCGCTTCTGGATAAGGAGACTCATTTCCTGAGTAAGGGTACGAATAGTTCCATAAACCTCTGCAGTTTCAGCGATAACATTGTTAGTAGTTCCTGCATGGAAAGAACCAAAGGTAACTACCCCACCCTGGATAGGGTCAACATTACGACTGACAATTGTTTGCACCTGAGTAATAAAGTAAGAAGCTGCTACAAGGGCATCATTGGCCTCATGTGGAAAGGCCGCATGTCCACCTTTCCCCTTGAAAGTAACGAGGACTTCACAAGTCCCAGCAAAAAGGGTGCTTGTGTTAGTCGCAATATCACCTACCTTGAAATCTGGACGGACGTGGAGGCCATAGAACTCATCTGGCAACCAGTCTCCAAAGGCACCGTCCTCATACATAAGCATACCACCAGCTTCATTTTCTTCAGCCGGCTGGAAGAGGAAGAGCATGTTATTTTTAGGCTTTACTTGAAGCATCTGGTCCAAAAGACCAAGCGCTGTAGTCATGTGCATATCGTGTCCACAAGCATGCATACGACCTTCATGAGTAGACTTGAAGTCAAGACCTGTTTCCTCTACGATTGGGAGACCATCAATATCTGTACGCCAACCAATAGTTTTTTCAGGAGCATGCCCGTGAAGATAGACAAGGATCCCTGTACGCCAAGTACGTTGCTCCACAAAGTCCTTACCTTCAGTCATTTCAGCAATACGCTCTAAGAGATAAGCCTGAGTTTTAAATTCTTCCAAACCAATTTCAGGAATTTGGTGAAGGTCTCGTCTGATTTTAATTAAATCAAGTGTCATGTTTTTATCCTTTTTATTGTCTTATTTTATAGAGAATCTAGAAATAGAGGCCTTACAGGCCTCTACTATCAATATGTTATAAGTTACGCAAAGCGTCTTCGAGTGCTGTTTTTTGTTGTGTTTTTTCATCAATTTCCTTGATGATACGAGCTGGAACACCAGCTACAACCACATTTTCAGGAACATCTTGAGTAACGATAGCTCCAGCAGCAACGACTGAACCGTTACCAACTTGAACACCTTCAATAACAACAGCATTAGCACCAACAAGAACGTTATCACCGATACGAACTGGGTCTGCTGAAGCTGGTTCAATCACACCAGCAAGGACTGCACCCGCACCGATATGGCTGTTTTTACCAACAGTAGCACGACCACCAAGGATAGCACCCATATCAATCATAGTACCAGCACCAATTTCAGCACCGATATTGATTACAGCACCCATCATAACGACAGCATTGTCTTCGATAGTTACTTGGTCTCGGATAATAGCACCTGGTTCGATACGTGCATTAAGGTGACGTTTATCAAGCAATGGAACAGCTGAGTTACGGCCATCTTGTTCCACAACATAGTCCTTGTTTTCAGTCAAATTCGCAAGAAGTGGTTCGATATCTTTCCAGTCTCCGAAAAGAACGTTACCAAGTTTAGTGACAGAAGCTGGAACAGCAGTTGCCAATTCCCCTTCAAAAGTTACTTTAACATTCGTTTTCTTTTCAGCATTACCGATAAAAGCGATAATTTCTTGTGCAGACATTTTTTGTGCAGTCATGAGATTCTCCATTCACATAAAGTTAGGAATTATTATACCAAAAATTCTGATAATTGTCTTTGCTTTTGCCAAATACAGTGTATTTTTATGTAAAATTGGTCTTTAGAGCTTCTATATCAGTAATCACTCGGTCTGGCTTGATTGGGGAATTCTCCAGTTCTCGACGAGAATAAGGGAAGGTATTGAGCAAGATACTATCGATTCCAACTGCTTCAGCCACAGCAATATCAGTCGTTAAGTCATTTCCAACCATGACTGTCTCAGACGGGTTTAACCCATGATCATCCAAAACTTGCTTTAAAAATTCAGGTTGCGGCTTACAGATACCGGCATCCGAAGACAAGTAAATAGCATCAAAATAAGGTCTTAACGCCATTAGGTCAATCTCAGCGTTAGTAAAGGCTGCTTGAGCATTAGACAAGAGATAAATCCGACAGCCCTGCTCTTTTAGAAAGGCTAGCACCTCCTTGGTATGGGGATAAGCCGTCACATGTTTGCGAGATAAGACGCGAAAGACCATTGCTATCAATTGTCCCCAATCTTCCGGCTGATTAGAGTTACGAGACTGAGGCCGAGCGTCTACATAAAGCTGGTTAAAAATGTGGGCTAAATCAATTTCTGGATAAGCAACTCCTTTGAGATCTATTAACTCCTTACGGGCCTGATCCACGTGCTTAGCATAAGCCTTTTTAAGAGTCTCGCCCTCATAAGCCGCTCCATAAGCCTGATATAGTTGGCCTAGTTTATCCCATAACACAGGATCCTTCTCATCAGTTAAGATATCAACCAAGGTACCATAAAAATCAAAAATGTAGTTCTTATAAGCTCTATTTTTCATCGCTTTTTACCCATTACTGAAACTTTCTTACTCATTGCTCTCATCATACACCTTTTAGGAAGACCAAACAAGCTAACTGAGACATTTTCCCATCAAAAAAAACCCAACGACTGTTAGGATTGCTTATCATCTCTAATACGGCCAATCAGCAGTTCTCCCGCAACGGTTAATTGCGTCACTGAAGTCAAGTCCAAAGTATCCTTATTGGCATGGAAAAAAAGAGGTGTCATCTCAGCAAATGTTTGAACATGCTCTGATGGCATAGACCAAGTCTTAGCAATCGTCACACGCTCCAAAAGGTCACAGGACTCTTGAAAATGTTCCAGAACATCCTGGTTCGAATAAGCCTGCGCCTCCGGTAACAATTGGCGAAACTCTTTAAGATGATCCTCATGAGGAATAACCTTAAAAACCAAGCCATGATCAGACAAAAGTCGTCCAAATTCTTGATAATTAGCTGGTGAAAAAATATCTAAAATCACATCGATACAGTGTTCACGTAAAGGCAATTGAGCCAAATCGCCAACAAACCAAGCTACATTTTTCTGAGGATTTTGACGAGCCGCAAGAAGGATAGAATCCTTAGACAAATCAAAGGCCATGAAATCCTTGTCAAACTCTTGAGCCAACTGACGGCTATAATAGCCCTCACCACAGGCAACATCTAGAACGTGCGAGTGTTCAGGAAGGTCACGCAAGCGCTCTGAAATCACCTCCAGGATAGGATCGTAATAGCCTGCCGCAAGAATCTGACTCCTCTTTTCAAAAGAAGCCATATCATAGTTCTTATCTCCCTTAGTCTGTCTCAAAAAATTGACAAAGCCCTGCTTGGCGATATTAAAGGTATGCCTATTCTGACAAACCAAGCTAGACAAATCCAAATGCATTGGCGCTTGACAGATAGGACAAGCAAAAAGACTCTCTTAATCTTTAAAAACACTAAATTTGGCCATAAATCCTCCTCGACACAAAAAAAGAGCACACACCTGAAATCGCTTAGGGCTGCTGGATTCCTCCCCTGACCCGCTTCACGCACAGATGTTGCTCCGAAAAATATTATACCATAAATTGCAGTGATTGCAAGTAGAGAACTTATGATAAGACTAGCTAGACCTATCCCCTATCAATCCCTATTATTTCCTTCGGTCAGTCTAAACTTCGATAAAACATAAGACTTACCATGGTGACATTTATGTCACTACTTTTTTATTTCTCGACACCTTATAATAAATCCATAGCTTGAGGAAAGCACCAAAAGCTAGTGACATGGCTGACTTTATTTAAAGGAGAAGTCATGTTTAACATACCTCTTAACTCGTGGTGAGAGGGTATGAGATTTAAAAACTCACCAAAAATAAAAAAAGGAGAATGACAGTGATTAACAAAGAAATGAAGGCAGCTGACCTAGCCTCAGTAACAGGAGGCGGATGGAAGACTAACCTTGCCATTGGAGGGCTCTGCCTAGCTTCAAGACCTATTGGAACTATGGTATGCCTTGGAGCCTACAATGGCTACATGGACTCTGCGCGATAAAAGAAAGGACATATGAACAATGACTAAGACCATTAACAATCGTAAAAACATGACTACTCAAGAACTTGAAGCTGTATCAGGTGGAGTGGTTCCTTGGGCCGCTATTTCTGTTGGCATTGCTGCTGCAAAACTGACTTATGACCTTAGCTATGCTGCAGGTAAGTCTTTCTATAACCTCACCCACTAACTAACAGAACTCAGCTGACATCTCAAAGATTTTGAGGATGATAACTCATGAAACATACAAAAAATCAAACAAATGATACTACTGCTAATCAATCACCTAAAACGAATAACTATTTACTCGTAAAAATAGCTTTAGCTGGAATTATCGGTAGCCTACTTCTGATACTCCTAATCAACCTTATCTTTCATGTACGATTAGGAACACCAATTATTGATGCTAATTTGAAGTCCGCTTTTGGTACTCTGATCCTCTTTATGCCTATTTTTCTTTTGACAAGAGAGAAAGAAAAAAATAAAGCATAGAAAGAGTGACCTAAATTGCCTTCAGGAAAACAAAAACTCATCTTCCATTAAAAAGTGCAAGGCCAAAGGGCCTTGCACTTTTGTTTACATATCTTGCCTTGTTTCCAATTTAGCCAATCGTTTGGCTTCTTTTTTACGTTCACGACTCTGACGGAAAAAGTCTTGCATAATCTTAGCACACTCTTCCTCCATGACACCAGTCTCTACTTCTACGCGATGGTTGAGGCGCTCGTCTCTTAGGATATCGTAAAGGCTACCCGCACCACCAAACTTTTGATTGCTTGCTCCATAGATAACTTTAGGAATACGAGCCAAGCCAATTGCCCCACTACACATTACACAGGGTTCGATGGTTACAAAGAGGGTACAATCTAACAAACGCCAATTGCCCACAGTCCTATTAGCCTCCTGAATAGCCATGACCTCCGCATGCATGATAGCTTGATTGAGCTCCTCACGTGCATTGTGCCCACGACCTAAGACTTCTCCATCTTTAACGATGACACATCCAATTGGAATCTCTGCTTTATCTAGAGATTTTTCGGCCTCCTTAAGAGCTTCAGACATAAAAAAATCTTTCTCTTCTTGGGTAAAGTCAAGCATTAGTGTCACTCCCGTTCCAAGATTTGCGAGACAATATCTCGCCTAGTCCTTCTATTATAGCATAAGAATGATATTCCCTTTCTAAAGGACACAAAAAAAGCTAAGACGAATCATCCTAGCTTCAAACACATTAGTCTGGTGAGTCTTAGGAATCACACCAATGTGTTCCCCCAAGGCTAGACGAAAAGTCAACGACCGCTTAACATCCTAATTCATATGTCAGTCGGAGTGTCATAGTCAATTGTCTGTGAAATCATTATATAGGCCTAAGGCCTCACAACGATAAACAAAAATGCAACTGTTTCAAACAATTGCAAGGATAGCGTTATAGTTGTGATATTTCACACTTTCCTTCCAAACAAATAATGCCTACTATAAAAGTAACTTTTATAGCTTTTTCCTTACCCACCTATAGTTTATCATGAAACCTCTATCATTTAATTTAAAAATCGGTAATAAAACAATGATATGCATTAGAAATAACTGTTAATTGTATGCATTGTTTTGAATATTTTGTTTAACATTTAAAACGTTGATATATCAACATTTTAAGGCTTCCTAAACTATTTTTTCTAGTCTATCTACACTATTAAACACCTATCATCCTAAGTCTTATCTAATTTTACTGTTTATTAGTCTAACAAGTGTTTAATATTTTATCTCCAACAATTCTTTAAAACAAGGTATGGAACAAGATCATGATTTTTTAGAGAGGTTGCTTCAAAGATAGGAGACCTAGATAGCTAGTCAAAGGATAAACTAGAAGGGAAGTTCTTCTTCCAAGACGAGGTCAGCCAAGTCATTATCAGGATTATTTTCCCTAACAGCACGCTGAGCACGACTCTCCAGAAGTTGGAAAGAGGAACAAAGCACTTCAGTAACGTAATGAGTTTGACCATCCTTATCGTACTTACGAGTACGAAGCTCACCATCAAGAGAAATTAAACTCCCCTTGCTAGCATAAGATGCTAAGGTCTCAGCCAAACGCCCCCAGACAACCACTGTAATAAAGTCAGCCTCACGCTCACCATTTTGCGTCTTATAGCGACGATTAACCGCAACTGTAACACGTGTAAAAGACCTATCGCTAGCAGTTTTTACCATTTCAGGAGTCGCCGTCAAACGTCCAATTAAAATAACTTTGTTATACATTTTTTTACCTCCACCTATCTATTCGTAAGCAGAAGTAAAAAAAGTGACAGATTTTGAAAAAGCAAGAATAAAAATAAGATATATATATCACATTATTGACTTCAATTAAATAGAAAAAAGTAAAATCTATTCGGGTGAAAAGCAGGATGAGTTCTGCAATAAATGTACTTGTCACTAAATATTAGACATCTGAAGATGAGCTGAGCTACTAGCAAAGGAAGTAGGAAGCTTGGTATGAGCTGTCGATTCAAAGAACAGTTATCGCCATACAAACTTGTCATTAGTTTACTTACTCAAATCATCCTCTGCTGACCCAGAATTACCACTTAAAATAATTTTAACACTCCGTTTTGAAGTTGTTTTATTGATAGAAGAGAGACGAGAGTCCTTTGCCTTTTCTTTGTAAGCTGAAATAGTTTGGAATTCACTTATTGCACACTACCAATGACCAATACTATAAAAGATAAAATATTTCCTAGCACATGAACCATCAAGGGATAGTAAATATTTCCCTTTTCATTCACATAAATAATTGAAAGGGCTACTCCGCCACCTAAGTAACCAACTGCACTGACCCACTCTGATAAAGACAAACTGTGCATATGGGTCAAGGCGAAAACAAATCCTACCACACAAATGCTTAGCCAGCTTGGCAAATGTCTCTGTAAACAATGCAATAAAATTTGACGGAAAAAGAGTTCTTCCACAAAAGGTCCAATGATACAGGCGAAAACTGCTATCAGTAGTGGTTGTTCTTTAAAGGTACTTTGTATATTAGCCTCGTTTAGTCCTTGTTCACTTAGTCCCAAAACCTGCCTCAATATTGCCGATAGTAGTCCAAAGAAAATGGTCACCAGGACAAGTAAGAGCCAGCCTTTTAAAACCCCCAAGAAAAATTTTCTTTTAGAACTTCTGACCTCTTTCCACTTTTTGAGCAATTCAGACTTAAATAAGAAGCAACCATACAAAAACATGATGGTATAAACTAAATAGGTCGTTAAAGAAGAAGGTAAGGGAGCATCAAATACTCGTATACCGTCAAAAACAAAAAGGACTGTATAGAGAATCATAAAAACAAGGACTCCCTTATGTTTGTTGTAAACCATTGAACTTTCCTTTCTTTATATAATCATCACCAAATCTGAGTCTGACAGATAAATAAAACACAACTTGATTAATAAACTTGAAGCCACATTTTTTAGATAATTGCTCGGATAAAGTTGTTTTGGCAAATAATAGAGATTGAGAGCAATACTATTATATTTTGATGATGAACTTGGTAAGCATAAAGAGGTTCTCGAAATTTTGAACCATTTGCCAAGACGAGCTCTCCTAAAAAAAAGCGGCTTACTTACCGCTTCTTGTCTTATTTACCCTTTCCAGTGTTTGGCTGGATCAAAAGCCTCACCAACTACTGCTGAATCATCAAGTTCAATAATACCACGTTTTTGTGGAGCATTTGGAAGTGCCAACTCACGTGGGGCACACATCATACCATAACTATCTTCACCACGAAGTTTTCCTGGGAAGATAAGGGCACCGCTAGGCATCATAGCACCAGGAAGGGCTACGATAGTTTTAAGCCCAAGCGCTGCGTTTGGTGCTCCTGCAACGATTTGGACCTTCTTATCACCAATGTTCACTTGGCAGATGTTAAGGTGGTCACTGTCTGGATGTGCAACCATTTCATCAATTTGTCCAACCACAAAGACTGGTCCTTGTGTGTTTTCCAAACGCTCTTCAAAGCCCTCTTTAGCCAATTCCTCGTTCAAAACAGCTACATCTTGGTCTGACAAGAAAACTTGACCGTTACCTTCGATATCAATGAGGCTTGACGCTTCAAAAATATTCCAAGCAAGAGTCTTGCCTGTTTCATCAGCTGTGACACGCGCCACTTTACCTTTACGTTCTACGCTACGTTTGATGTCTTTAGTATCTTCTAAGATAACCAACAAAACGTCGCCAACTTGTTCTTTATTATATGCAAAAATCATGGATTCTCCTTCAATAATTCTTTTTCTAGATTTTAAAATCGACTGATATGCCAAGAATCGTCGTTACTACCATAGCGATAACTAATCTTGTCAATTTTCCAGTCACTCTCTGTTAATTTTAAGACAAATTGTTTGTGGTACCAAAAGTCATTCCCATAGGAAAATTCGAGAAACATCTTAGCCTTACTCTTCATAATAAACTTAACTCGACAGGGCTCTAACACAAAATCATAGGTGCCTGGAGAACCAAAAGAAGCTGAAAAACCTCTTTTATAACAGTTATCAGTCAAGTGTTTTTGAGCTAAAGGAGTCAACTTCACTTTAAATTCATCAAATAACTCCATTTCTCCAGGAATAGTTTGATGTGTTGGAAGACTATTTTCCTTTTTGTAGGTATTTATTTCTTGGTGTTTCAAGAAGATATCGCTTTCAATTTTGGAATGCTCTACTAAAATTTGGCATAATTCTTCGATGATCTCCTCATTTTTTTCTGTCAGATACTTTTCTTTAGTTTCTGAAATATCAAGAGAGATATTAGGAAAGTGATTGATTTTCATCTTTTAAATCTCCGACAAAAAGGCATTGACTTCTTCTTTGGTTTTACGAGCTTTATTGACCAAGCGTCCCAATTCCTGACCTTTCTGAGTCACGACAAAACTTGGGATACCAAAAATATTCCAAGTTTGCGCCAAAGCCATATAATCATCACGGTTAACACGCACAAAGGTCATATCTGGATGGAGGGCTTCAATTTCAGGCATAACGGGATAGATAAACTGGCAGTCTGGACACCAATCGGCAGTGAAAAAGAAAACCACCTTTTGATCACTTTCAACATAGCTTGCCAATTCTTCAAGATTCTTAGGAATAATCATGCCTGCTCCTCCTCATAGGTCAAGATATCCTCTGCATAAACAAAGCTATAGGAACGTCCATCCTCTAAGACGATACCTCCTGTAAGTCCTGGATTTTCCTTATCAGTGGGATTTGTATAAAGGACTGCGATAGTCCCCAAGTGAGATAATTCTTGTCTAATATCTTGGATTAATGCAGCCTTCTTCATTTCTGTACGTGACTGTCTATACTTCTCTGCCATTGCCAAGAGACCTAAAGCTCCTACGCCTCCAGCAAACAAGGCCAATGTTTTACGTTTCATAAGAAACATTTTACCATAATTTTAGACGAATGGGGAGAGGCTACCTATCTCTTGAGAATCGTGCTAAAATAGTAGCAAGTACTACTCAAGGAGGATTTTATGACTACCCTATTTGACAAAATTAAAGAAGTAACCGAGCTCAGTGCTACTTCAGGCTTTGAAGCTCCTGTACGCGACTACCTTCGCAACAACATCACCCCACTTGTAGATGAAGTCCAAACAGATGGTCTCGGTGGTATTTTCGGTATCAAGCATAGCCAAGCAGAAAATGCCCCTAAGGTGCTTGTGGCTGCCCACATGGATGAAGTTGGGTTTATGATTAAGGAAATCAAAGCAGACGGAACTTTCCGTGTCGTTGAACTTGGTGGTTGGAACCCACTTGTTGTCAGCTCACAACGCTTCACTCTACACACTCGTGACGGCCGTACCTATCCTGTCATCTCAGGTTCAGTGCCACCTCATTTCTTACGTGCTAGCGGTGGAGCTTCAAGTCTTCCCAGTGTTTCTGATATCGTCTTTGATGCTGGTTTTGCCAACCAAGAAGAAGCAAATGCCTACGGCGTTTTCCCAGGTGATGTCATCATTCCTGAATCAGAAACGATTCTCACAGCCAATCAAAAGAATGTCATTTCTAAAGCTTGGGATAACCGTTATGGTGTTCTCATGATTCGTGAACTCTTGGAAAACGTTAAGGATCAAGAACTCAACAATACTCTAATCGCTGGGGCCAATGTTCAAGAAGAAGTTGGTTTACGTGGTGCCCATGTCTCTACCACTAAAATTGATCCTGAAGTTTTCTTTGCAGTGGACTGTTCTCCTGCAGGTGATATCTATGGTAATCAAGGTAAGGTAGGTGATGGTACACTTATTCGTTTCTTCGATCCAGGTCACATCATGTTGCCCAATATGAAAGATTTCCTTTTAACTACTGCTGAAGAAGCTGGTATCAAATACCAATACTACTGTGCTGCGGGCGGAACAGATGCTGGTGCCGCTCACTTGCAGAATGCTGGTGTTCCATCAACAACTATCGGTGTTTGTGCCCGCTACATTCACTCACACCAAACCCTTTATGCGATGGATGACTTCCTAGAAGCACAGGCCTTCTTACAAGCTATTGTTAAGAAGTTGGATCGCTCGACAGTAGATTTAATTAAAAACTACTAAGACAAGGAGTAACCCATGATTATAGGTTTTATCGGTGTCGGAAAAATGGCAACAGCCATTATCAACGGCCTAAATACAAGCTCACATCGTATCATTATTTCAGGGTCTTCCTTGGCTCGTTCACGCCAGATTGCAGAGGAACTAGAGGTTGAAGCGGCTGCTTCCCATCAGGAATTGTTGGATAATGCTGACCTGGTCATCCTTGGTATCAAACCTCAAATGTTTGATAAGGTACTAGCCGATCTCAATTTCCATCAACCTATCATAAGTATGGCTGCTGGAGTGACCTTAGAACGCCTCGCTTCCCTCACCAGTCCAGACCTTCCTCTTATTCGTATCATGCCGAACCTTAATGCTCAAATTCTCAAAAGCACTACTGGTCTTTGCACTAATGATAAGGTATCCGAGGACCTTTTAGCAGTTGCCAAGGAAATCACAGACAGTTTTGGAACCACTGTTGAATTGGCTGAGAAGGATTTTGATACCTTTACTGCCTTAGCAGGTTCTAGCCCTGCCTACATCGCCCTCTTTATCGAGGCTCTAGCCAAGGCTGGTGTCAAAAACGGCCTAAGTAAGCAGGTCGCTCTGACCATTGCCACACAGACTGTTCTAGCTACCGCTGAAAATCTCAGTCTTGGTAGCGACAGTCCACATGATCTTATTGACAAGGTATGTAGCCCTGGTGGGACTACTATCGCCGGTCTCATGGACCTTGAGCGTACAGGCCTCACCCATAGTGTGGTTTCAAGTATTGATACCACCATTGCTAAAGCTAAAAAACTATAAGAAAAAAGCTCGGAAGATTCCGAGCTTTATTTGATATATGGTGCTAAAAATTGTAAGAGTAATAACATTGAAACCGCAATACTATTGTTAATGATATGGGCCATGATACAATACTCTAACTTTTGAAACTTACGATATGCTATCCCAAGGACAAACCCCATACCTGCATATATAATCCAAACACCGATACTATTCGGCATATGAACAAGGCCAAAAAGTAAACTACTAACAATCAAGCCAACAATAGAATCTGGATTAAAGACGCGTCCCATGAGAAGCCCGCGAAAAACCAGCTCTTCCACAATTGGTGCCATAATTACTGTAAACGTTATGAGAAGGAAGGGATTCATATGGGCATTTTCTATGGCTGCCTGATTGGTGCTATTACTAACACCTTCCATCATCATGACTATAGAACCAATCCTAGTAACGATATAAATACCTAGGTAGGTCAAGCCAATCATACCCCAGGCCCTCAGGGAAGAAAGGGCCTTAAAGCCTTCGAAAAGCCCAAGACGTTTTCCTAAGAAAAGAGCTCCTGCGCTCATAAGAAGCAAGACAAAAATTAAGAGACAGACCAGCCTTATATCTTTGACACCTAAATAGATGGTTGGAACTTGATCAATAATTAGTATTAGGAAAGCTAGTAAAAAATAAAGAAAGCGTTTGAGAATTGACCCTTTGTTCATGAGAATCCACCTCTTTTCATCATCTGTTTGTACTTTTATTATAATACAACATAACTTATTTGACAAGACAAAAAGAAAACGAAAGAGGAGTTTTTCAAGATAATATAGACTCTTATCCTATTTTAGATAGGATGAGACGAATAAGAGCAAATCCCAATACTAAACCATAGAGCAAGACTGATAAGACTGTAACATATGGCAACTGAATATTGACAAAGGCATATAGGGCAATCAAAGCAAAGATAAGCAAAAACTCTAAAATCAGAGTTGCAACTGCTGTCGCCATTAAAATCTGTTTATTTCGCTCATCGTAGGCAGCAATATACATCCGATGAAGACGTTTGGGATGGGTAAGTGTAGCAAAATAATAGATTGACAAGACATAAACCCCAATGGTAAATCCCAATACTAATCCTAGAGCATAATCACTAAGACTGTTAGAGCGAACAACAAACAAACCCAAAACACCCAAAGACAAAAGAGAACAGGCTACTCGTGTAATGTATTTCTTAAACTCGGCCTCTGTTTTTCTCTTTCCTAATAACATTTTTATTAACATATCTTAACACTCCCTCTATTATCCTTTATAAGAGCAATATAACTTTTTTCACTGACAACTTTAAACACTTATTCACCTTAAACGAAAAGACTGAGTAGTACACTTATGCTATTGTTTAAGATATGAACACCCATACTGTACTCGATACGCTTAGTCTTATAATATGTTATCGCAAGACCAGCTGACATAATACCATAGATGACAATTGTCTGAAGCGTAAATGCTGAGTGACCAGCCATAAAGAGAAGACTGGAAATAACAAGACCCGTCTTAAAGTATTTTCCAAAGAGCACCTTGGCTAAGAGTCCCCTAAAAATGATTTCTTCCATAATCGGAATAATAAAACCGGCGACTACTAGGTGAAGATAGAATGGTACGTGGGCAAAGATATCATTTAAAGCATCTTGATTTTCCATAGTCGCATTGTGTGTTAACTGACCAATAAAATACCCTAGAAGATCACCTAGGAAAAAGATGACGAGATTGAGAGAAGCAATCGCAACGAGACGTCTCCAATTAATCTCTTTAAGCGATAAGAGTTTAAATCTATAAGCAATCACGATAAAAATAGCCAAACTCCCTAATGCCCAAATACCGTAACCTATTTGCTCCACAAGTGAAAACTTACCATCCTGAGTAAGTAGCGGGAAAGCACCTAATAGTGTTAAATCTAAGATTAGTAGAGTGAGCGCTAAAACAATAACACCAATTTTCTTCATGACTTGTTTAAACATATCTTTTCTCCTTAATCTTCCTCAAAAATAAAGACTTCTTCAATAGTCTTTCCAAAATATCTAGCAATTTTAAAAGCCAGTTCCAACGACGCATTATAGCGACCTTTTTCGAGTGAAATGATGGTCTGTCTCGTGACCCCCATTTCATCTGCTAACTCTGCCTGACTAATCTTATTAGCCTTGCGAAGTTCCTGAATTTTTGTTTCCATGTAGTACCTCAACCTTATCGTTTATTCTCAAATAGTTAAACTCCTTACTTTTATTTGTTAAGTTAACTTTACATTTATAGTATAGTCTACTTTACATATTTTGTAAAGTCTTTTTTACATTTTTTGTAAAGTTTTCTTTACTTATTGAATTACACATATATAGACATCGACAAATGATGCTTTCAGAGCATTCAAAAAAGCTAGCCAATCACTCGGCCAACTTTTCTGGTCTTATCAAATTTTTGATAACTTATTTAGTTTTAAGGCGCTCAACATCACGCGCAATCACCAACTCTTCATCTGTTGGGATAACAAATACTTTAACAGCTGACTCTGCTGTTGTAATATCGCCTACATGTCCAAAGACATTCTTTTCAGGATCCACTTCAATACCAAACCAAGTGAGACCATCCAAAACTGAAGCACGAACTTCCGCAGAGTTTTCACCAATACCTGCTGTAAAGACGATAGCATCCGCTCCGTTCAACACACCGAAGTATTGAGCGATGTATTTACGCAAACGATCCACATAAAGATCATAGGCCAAGGCACATTTTTCATCACCAGCATTCTTACCAGCAATGATATCACGCATATCACTTGATTTTTCAGAAATGCCAAGAAGACCTGATTCCTTATTAAAGACGTGACGGATACGCTCAGCATCTGCCATTTCAGGCTCACGATCAATAACAAATGGAATAATCGCAGGGTCAAGGTCCCCAGTACGTGTTCCCATCATAACGCCACCAAGTGGTGTCAACCCCATTGACGTGTCTACTGATTTACCACCATCAACGGCAGTAATAGAAACACCATTTCCCACATGGGCTGTGATAATCTTAGTTTCTTCAATTGGCTTACCTAACAACTTAGCTGCTTCTTGAGAAACATATTGGTGGCTAGTTCCGTGTGCTCCATACTTACGGACTTGGTAGTCTGTATAGTAACGATTAGGCACTGGATAACGGTAGGCCACTTCCGGCATAGATGTATGGAAGGCTGTATCAAAAACAGCAACACTTGTAATATCTGGGAGGAGCTCCTTAAAGGCACGAATCCCTGAAGCTGCACCTGGATTGTGTAAAGGCGCTAAGGCTGACAATTCTTCAATCTTAGCCAAGGCATCTTCATCCACCAAGCTTGATTCTTTGAAATATTCTCCACCAGCAACCACACGGTGACCAACACCTGTAATTTCATCATAGCTCTTGATAATATCAAAACGAATCAAATCATCAAGCAAGATTTTTACTGCCTGAACATGGTCAGCAATATCTAGAGTTTGCGATTCTGAACGGTCATCAAATTTTACTGTTGAAACAGAATCTTTCAAGCCGATACGTTCAATCAAACCCTTAGCAAGAACAACTTCATCTGGCATCTCATATAGTTGCCATTTCAAGCTTGAGCTTCCTGCATTAATTGCTATTGTTTTTGTCATAAGCCACCTCTTTGTAAAACGCTTTCAATAATATAGTCCTATTCTAACATGTTTTGCTAGAAAATGGAATTATCTGATTTCCATTTTTGGAAATTCTCTGTAAAATCTTTGAGGACCTCTGGGTTTTGCAAATCACTAAGTGGATAAACAAAGGTCTCAGGAGCATTTTCAGTTTGTTTTTTAAGCACAAAGATAGACTTCATGTTATGTTTATTGCCAAAAGCTGCTTCTGGAAGAGTGATAACGGCAATAATATCAGCATATCCTGATAGCCATTTCTTAAGCAAATCACTTTGTGGGCTTGTCAAAAGATTAGTTGGTGCCAAAAGAATAGCAATACCATCTTTCTTCAGGTACTTGAGTGATTGCTCCATGAGAAGGTGATGGGCATAGGTGTGTTCACCGGTTGCTGCAACCTTGAAACGACTCGCAATCTCATCATTTGGGTAATAACCAACAGGTAGATCACTGATAATAACATCACTCTCTTTGAGAATGTGTGGTCGAACAGCATCTTCTTGGATGTAAACTGCACTTGAATTCACCACATCAGCAATGCTAGCTGACAAATCGATAAGGAGATCGTCAACTTCCATTCCCATATAATTAAGGGTTTTCTGACTATTATTTAGAAGAGTTTCAGCCAAGTTTCCTGTCCCCGAACCAATCTCCAAAATATCTAATTGGTCGTCCTTGGTCAAACCTTCAAGTAGGTAAAGAATGATAAATCCAATAGCATCCGGTGTAAATTGGTGATTGGCTTGTAAGGCTTCCAATTGCCCTAGTTTAATAAACAAGAACTGAAAAGCACGACGCCACTCCTCTTTACTTAGATCAAGGGCACGTAATTTCTCGTTGTTTTTGATGATGACTTCATTAGCTACCTCAGCCCCCAAATAATAGGAATTTTGCTCAATAAGCGCATCGTAAGCATGGGTTCCAAGATCATTTTCAATGGTTTGGACATTTTCTAACAACAGCTCAAAGGCTGTCTCAATTGCTTCAAAATTCATGATTTCCTCCGTCCTTCTATCATATCAAAAAGGAAAGAGAATTTCTATTTCTGCTCCTGCTTCTTCACATAACGATAGGTCTTGATTTGACCTTTACTGGCAACTCTAACAATCACTTGTTTGTCCTTAACCTCATAAGTCGTAGTTCCCTGAGAGAAACTAAAAGCACCTGCTTCCTTGTCCGCCAAGTCCATGGTCATCTCTGCCATGAGACGACTCTGACTGGAGATCATTTGCGCTTGGTTCTGTCTAGAGCTAGCAACCACCCGCTCCAGATAAACATGAAGAAGGAGTGTGAAAATGCCAGCCATAAACAGAGCATATAGGAGAACACCTCCCCTAACTTGTTTTTTCAAAAGCATAAACAAAACTCCTTTGTAGCCCATTTTTAAGAGTCACTTGGATGGTGACTATCTGGCTCTTTTGGCTTATCGTACTAGATTTTACATTAAAAAGCATAGGTTGGTAACCTCGACCATCAGCATTTGTTTTTCGAAAATCAGTAGCACTTGATAGTCCAAAAGCTAAGTCTTGATTATCCTGCTTGACATAGAGTTTGTTCCCCTCTACCTTTACCAACTGACAACCTTCTAATTCTGCCTCCATTTGTTGAACAAATAGGAGCCAGTCTTGGTTTTCTTGTTGCTTGACCTGCTTAACATTGCTCACCAATACTGTGGTCAGACCTTGATAAACTTGAATTGAACCAGCAATCACCAATAGAGCTACTAGACATTCCAAGAGGGTAAAAGCACGAACCTTGCTATTGAGAGACATGAATAATCTCCTTTCCTGATTCATAAACCGCGATACCTTGCTTGCTACGTTTAACTGTCACTGTGATGCCATTTAAGGTCAACTGATCCTGTTTGGTCTGAACTGCCATGGTTGCCACACTCAAGACCTCCTGTTGGTGGAGATTCCTAGCCATTAGCCTACGATTGGTATTGATTTGTTCCAAAATAAGACCACTGACAAGTACTAAAACAGCCATTGCTACCAGGCTTTCGATAAGAATATAGCCTCTAAGAGACCGTCTTTTTATATTTACCGCTGCCCATATTAAGCTGATAGGTCACCACCTCCTTATCACTTGAAAAACGAATCTTTGTGAGGCTAGAGTTGCCTCCTTTGGCATCAAACACTAGCGTCTGCCCCTTATCCAGATGTATATTTTTAGGAATCACCAGACTTGATTTTCCGTTACTGATTTTATCCTTGGCCAACTGCAATTCAACATTGGACCCTTCCGCCGCTGCCAAGCGCTGACTATCTCGGTATAGGTACTCAAAGCGCAGATAAAAAAGATTAGTCTCAACCTGCTGAAAAATACCTGTGACTGAGCCTGATAAACTCAGAGTGAGAAAGGCAACCACTGCTAAAGTCACCAGACTCTCCAACAAGGTAAAGGCTCTAATTGGCCACTGAGCGGCTTTCGCCACCATGTTTCGCATAGTAATCATTGTATGAATCTGCCTGTTTTTGCGTGATTTGACCTTCTGAAACAAGAGCGGCTAAGCTAGCTGTCTTGTTATTCTTCATTTCATAAAGTTCTGCTTGAGAATCCACGACCTTGACCACAGCCGCATTTCCAGTCTCTTTAACAGAATCCTTCTGCTTGCTCAAGTTAGGTACAAAGAGCAAAAGGAGAATACTGATAATGAGAAGCACGACCAGCATTTCAATCAGCGTAAAAGCACGTAATTTAACGGCATTCAATTTTTTCAACATCATTTTCATGACATCATTCCTTCCATATTTTGATACATTGGTAATAGCATAGCTGCATAGATCATTACAATCACGACAGCAACAATAACAAAAATGAGGGGTTGCACAAAGGTTGTTGCCTTATTAAGACGGTTAAAGAAAGCCTGCCAAACCTCTTCAGCATAGACTTCTAACTCATAGCCCAACCTAGCATTAGCCTCTCCATAAGCAATAATTAAGGATAGTTCCTTAGTGAAGAAAGGGTGACTAGCAATACGGTCAGGAAAACTCTGTCCTAGCATCAAGGCTTCTTCTAAATCAGTCCCCAGCTCACGAAAGAGCTTGGACTTTTGCTCTTTCATTAGAGCAACCAAGTCTAGCAAGTCAATACCTTGCCCTAAGAGATTTCCCCATTCTCTAGCATAATAGGCGGTCGTATATAGCCTGACAGTTTGGCCTATAAAAGGGATTTTTGCCATTCGTCGATAAAAGACAAGGGCTGGCTGGCGTTTCACCCATAGATAGAGAATTAAGCTTAATACAAGCAGTCCGCACAAAGTCACAAAAAAGAGCTGGGGAAAGATTTGAACCAACTGTACAGCCCAATTATCCTTACCATCACCCTCTAACAGTTGAGGTAAAAGATAATTTTTAAGTCCTAACATAATCAGAATCAGGAAACCCAGGAGTAGGATAGGGTAGGTCGCTACCTCCATGAGTTTCTTGCGAACCTTGGTCATGCGAAGCATGTAGGTTTCAATCTTGGTTAAACTACCTAGAAGATTACCGTGCTTATCAGCAAGGGCAATCTGAGTAACAATATTGTCCGAAAAACCCACTGACGCAAACATCTGGTCTAGCCTGTCGCCTCGCATTAAGCTTGCTTTCATAAGAGATAATGACGATTCTTTCAACAAGTGACTTCGCTCCAAAAAGGCTACGATTTCAGTTAAAGTAAACCCTGCCTTTAGAAGTTGTTTGAAAAGCTGGATAACCTTGACTTGCTGATTAATCTTTAATTTTTTCCCCTTGGATATCCCCTTCAGTGAGATATCCTTGTTGAACCAAGCCTTCCAACTGTTGGTTCCAGCTGGTTGACGAATGGCTTTGGAAATTTTCACTGGCAAAATCAATCACACCTCCTCCCTTAATCAAACGCATATAGGCAATCCCTTGAAGAGCATTATCCAACTCAGACTTATCTACACCAAGGTCCAGAAGACGCTCATAAACACCTGCCACACTCTTTGCGTGAATAGTTGAAAGAACAGTCACTCCTGTCAGACTAGCTCTAATAACCGCTCGAGCAGTCTCCTTATCTCGAATTTCTCCAATAATCAAAACATCCGGGCGGTGACGTAGTGATAGCTTAATCAAATTATCATAGGTCATGTCAATTGCCTGATTTACCTGGAGTTGCAAGACATTATCCTGTTTAATTTCCACAGGATCTTCAATCGAAATCACCTGCTGTCCCTTAAAACGCTCCTGAACCAATTCATGCATAAGCGTAGTCTTTCCAGAACCTACGGGACCTGCAAAGAGATACAAGCCACGATAATCCAAAGCATCCATAATCGGCTGGATTCCTTGATTCCAATACACCAATTCTCGACGTTCGGAATGTAGAACACGAATAACTAAACTTTCTAAGCCGCGATAATCCCCAACGGTTGATAAACGCAGAGAAACCCTTTGACCATCACCACAATCATAGTCACAGGAACCTAGTTGACTCCTACGCTTCTCACCCACCATCATTCCCGCCACAAATTTAAAGTGACCAATAAGACTAGCCATGAAATCAGGCCGATATACATCAATTAATCTCCTCTCCTGGCCAACTCGCATATAGAGCTCGTAATTATCCTGACGTGGAATGACATAGATGTCTTGAGCCCCACAACTATCAGCATTTTTGATCATTTCCTTAGCAAATTCTGTTACCATAAGGACCTCCTCATAAACCTATTCGTAAAAAGTTTAAGAAAATGAAAAGAAGCCCGAAAAAAATTCGAGCTTCTGCATTGTTTAACGTTTAATTTTACAGTGGGCATGATTTGGAAGATCATTTCGCTTTTCATATCCCGGACGGTATTTTTCCTCAGGAATTTCCTGCCAATCATCCAAAAGAGCAATCGATTGATAGACCTGCAGGTATTCGTCACACTCCTCACACCAGTGTTTATCCTCTTGGTCCCAAAAAGCAGTCATGACACTACTACGGCTGATATAACTTGGCAAGGTTTCTTCCATGGCAAACCAAAGTTTTTTATAGTACTTGAGGGCATCATAAAAATTTTCAAATTCCTTAGTACTGATGATATCTTCTTGCCAGCCTTCTAAGAACCACCACGGTTCCAAATCCCCTTTCATTTCAACTACTTGGTACATTTTTCTTTCTCACTTCATCTTTGGTGTTCCTATTATACAAAATTTTCTGGAAAAGATAAAAAAAATGGTCTTATATTTTATATTTATCAAAAATTGAAGAAATTCTAGTCATATAAATACGAAAAGAACTCACAATGAATTGTGAGTTCTTTTGATTTCGTTTTAGTCTTCAGATGATTCCACAATTGCTTCATCAACAGCAATATTTTCAATAACTTCAACTTCGTTAACTGAAAGTGGTTCAATGTTACGGTAACGAGCCATACCTGTACCAGCAGGAATAGTCTTACCAATGATAACATTTTCTTTAAGACCAAGGAGATGGTCTTTCTTACCACGGATAGCTGCATCTGTAAGCACACGTGTTGTTTCTTGGAAGGAAGCCGCTGACAAGAATGAATTTGTTTCAAGTGAGGCTTTCGTAATACCAAGAAGAACTGGACGAGATGTTGCAGGAACACCACCAGAGATAACAATATCCTTGTTAGCATCTGTGAAGTCAGAAATGTCCATAAGTGTACCTGGAAGGAGATCTGTATCACCTGGATCCATAACACGTACTTTACGAAGCATTTGACGAACCATTACTTCGACGTGTTTGTCACCGATTTCTACCCCTTGGCTACGGTAAACTTTTTGTACTTCTGCAAGAAGATAAGTTTCAACTGACAAGGTATCACGCACTTCAAGGAGACGTTTAGGTTGGATTGACCCTTCTGTCAAGGCTGCACCACGGTGTACTTCGTCACCCACTTCAACTTTCATACGAGCTGTAAATGGAACAACGTATTCACCCATTCCAGTCTTACCTTGAACGAAGACTTTCTTAGTACGTGTTGCGGCATCTTCTTCGATTTCAATAACAGTACCTTTAACTTCAGTGATAACCGCTTCCCCTTTAGGGTTACGTGCTTCAAAGATTTCCTGGATACGTGGAAGACCCTGTGTGATATCGGTGTTTGAGGCTACCCCACCGGTGTGGAAGGTACGCATAGTAAGCTGTGTACCAGGTTCCCCGATAGATTGAGCGGCGATAGTACCAACTGCTTCACCAACTTCAACCGCATCACCTGTTGCCAAGTTGATACCGTAACAGTGACGGCAGACACCGTGACGTGTGTTACATGTAAAGACTGAACGGATAGTTACTTCTTCAACACCAGCATTGACAATAGCAGCAGCCATGTCTTCAGTAATCAAAGTATCTGGACCTACGATTACTTCACCTGTTGTAGGATTCTTAACTGATTTCTTAGTGTAACGACCTTGAAGACGTTCTTCAAGTGTTTCCGTAACTTCTTTACCGTCAGTAATCGCACGGATGAGAAGACCACGGTCTGTTCCACAGTCATCTTCACGGATGATAACATCTTGGGCAACGTCAACCAAACGACGAGTAAGGTAACCTGAGTCGGCTGTCTTAAGGGCCGTATCGGTCATACCTTTACGCGCACCGTGAGTAGAGAAGAACATTTCCAAAACGCTCAAACCTTCACGGAAGTTTGAAAGGATAGGCAATTCCATGATACGTCCGTTAGGCGCGGCCATCAAACCACGCATACCGGCAAGTTGAGAGAAGTTAGAGATGTTACCACGAGCTCCTGAGTCCATCATCATAACGATTGGGTTCTTAGGATCTTGTGTCTCAATCAGACGTTTTTCAAGTGCTTCTTTCGCTTCACGCCATGTTGTTGTAACAGCAACATAACGGTCATCATCTGTCATCAAACCACGACGGAAGGCCTTGTTAATTTCTTCAACACGATGGTGAGCAGCATCGATAATTTCTTGTTTGTTATCGATAACTGGGATATCGGCGATACCCACTGTCAAACCAGCAAGTGTTGAGTGGTAGTAACCAAGGTCTTTCAAACGGTCAAGGAAGGCTGATGTTTCAGTCGTACGAAGACGTTTGAAGGTTTCAGCGATGATGTTACCAAGATTTTTCTTCTTGAATGGCGCATTAATTTCCAAACTATCAATAACTGTTTGGATATCTTGACCTGGTTCAAGGAAGTACTTATCTGGTGTACTATCTGTCAAGTTCTCATTTGTTGTTTCTTGAAGATATGGAATTTCTGCTGGAATGATTGAGTTAAAGAGAATCTTACCAACAGTTGTAACCAAAATCTTGTGAAGTTGGTTTTCTTTCCAAGGTTTATCAGGCATGCTGTCTACTGCGATACCGACACGGCTATGCAAGTGAACATAACCATTACGATAAGCCATAACTGCCTCATCAATATCCTTGAAGACCATACCTTCACCCTCACGGCCTTCTTCTTCCATAGTCAAGTAGTAGTTACCAAGAACCATATCCTGAGATGGTGTTACGACCGGTTTACCGTCTTTAGGGTTAAGGATGTGTTCAGCCGCAAGAAGGAGCAAACGTGCTTCAGCTTGAGCTTCTTCAGACAATGGAACGTGGATGGCCATTTGGTCACCGTCAAAGTCGGCATTGTAGGCCTCACATACCAATGGGTGAAGACGAAGGGCCTTACCATCAATCAAGACAGGTTCGAAGGCCTGGATACCCAAACGGTGGAGGGTAGGTGCGCGGTTAAGAAGTACTGGGTGTTCCTTGATAACATCTTCAAGAATATCCCAAATACGTTCGTCACCACGTTCAACCATACGTTTAGCGGCTTTCACGTTACCTGCGTATTCACGCGCAACGATTTCACGCATCACAAATGGTTTGAAAAGTTCGATGGCCATCAAACGTGGCACACCACATTGGTACATTTTAAGTGTTGGACCAACGGCGATAACGGAACGTCCAGAGAAGTCAACACGTTTACCAAGCAAGTTTTGGCGGAAACGACCTTGTTTACCTTTAAGCATGTGGCTCAAAGATTTAAGTGGACGACTACCTGGTCCAGTGATTGGACGACCACGACGTCCATTATCGATAAGGGCATCTACCGCTTCTTGCAACATACGTTTTTCGTTTTGCACGATGATACCTGGGGCATTCAATTCAAGCAAACGAGCCAAACGGTTGTTACGGTTGATAACACGACGATAAAGATCGTTCAAGTCAGATGCCGCAAAACGTCCACCATCCAATTGAACCATTGGACGAAGGTCTGGTGGCAATACTGGCAAGATGTTAAGAACCATCCATTCTGGTTTGTTACCAGACTTATAGAAGGCATCAAGAACGTCCAAACGACGAACAGCTTTAACACGTTTTTGACCAGTTGCTGTCTTCAACTCTTCTTTGAGTTCAGCAATTTCAGCTTCCAAATCCACTTGTTTCAAGAGATCTTGGATAGCTTCTGCACCCATTTTAGCGACAAATGAACCATGTCCATACTCTTGCAATTTTTCACGATATTCACGTTCTGTCAAGAGAGATTTTGGTTCAAGTGGTGTTTCCTTTGGATCGATAACCACGTAAGCTGCGAAGTAGATAACTTCTTCAAGCGCACGAGGACTCATATCCAAAGTCAATCCCATACGAGAAGGGATTCCCTTGAAGTACCAGATGTGTGATACTGGTGCTTTCAACTCGATGTGACCCATACGTTCACGACGAACCTTAGCACGTGTTACTTCAACACCACAGCGGTCACAAACGATACCTTTATAACGGATACGTTTGTATTTTCCACACGCACATTCCCAGTCTTTAGTAGGACCAAAGATCACTTCGTCGAAGAGACCTTCGCGTTCTGGTTTGAGCGTACGGTAGTTGATTGTTTCAGGTTTCTTAACTTCACCATAAGACCATGAACGGACCTTAGTTGGTGAAGCTAGTGTGATTTGCATACTTTTAAATCGATTTACGTCAACCACTAGTATTACCTTTCTTTTGTTCTATTGACAATAGCAGCGCTATTCTCACCTTTATCAGCTACCTTAGCAGAGAGTGTGAACTCCCTCTCTAAAGCTTATTTATTCTGTTTTATCTGAAGCTTCTTCTTTAGCTTTTTCTAATTCAGCAGCTTCTTTGGCTTGTTGTACACGTGCTTTTTCAAGATCATCAACGTGCATGACATCGTCGTCTTCACCTTCATCAAGATCACGCAATTCAACTTCGTAGTCATCCTCATCAAGGACACGCATATCAAGACCAAGTGATTGCAATTCTTTAACAAGTACTCGGAATGATTCTGGTACACCTGGTTTTGGAATTGGTTTACCTTTAGTGATAGCTTCATAGGCTTTCAAACGTCCGTTAACGTCATCTGACTTGTAAGTCAAGATTTCTTGAAGGATATTTGATGCACCATAAGCTTCAAGGGCCCAAACCTCCATCTCACCGAAACGTTGTCCACCAAATTGTGCTTTACCACCAAGAGGTTGTTGGGTAACAAGTGAGTAAGGACCAACTGAACGGGCGTGAAGTTTATCATCAACCATGTGGTGAAGTTTGATCATGTACATGACACCAACTGACACACGGTTATCAAATGGTTCACCTGTGCGTCCATCGTAAAGGATTGTCTTAGCATCACTATCCATACCTGCTTCACGAACAGTATCCCAGAGGTCTTCTGAGCTTGCCCCGTCAAAGACTGGTGTTGCGATGTGGATACCCAAGTTACGAGCAGCCATACCAAGGTGAAGTTCCATAACCTGACCGATGTTCATACGTGATGGCACCCCAAGAGGGTTCAACATGATATCAACTGGTGTACCGTCTGGAAGGTAAGGCATGTCTTCAACAGGAACAATACGAGAAACAACCCCTTTGTTACCGTGACGACCGGCCATCTTATCTCCGACCTTGATCTTACGTTTTTGTGCGATGTAAACACGAACAAGCATGTTAACACCTGATTGCAATTCATCACCGTTTGCACGTGTGAAGATTTTAACATCACGAACGACACCATCACCACCGTGAGGTACACGGAGTGATGTATCACGTACTTCACGAGATTTATCACCAAAGATAGCATGGAGAAGGCGTTCTTCAGCAGAAAGGTCTTTTTCACCCTTAGGTGTTACCTTACCAACAAGAATGTCACCTTCTTTAACCTCAGCACCGATACGGATAATACCCATTTCGTCAAGGTCTTTGAGGGCTTCTTCACCAACGTTTGGCAATTCACGTGTAATTTCTTCAGGCCCAAGCTTTGTATCACGTGTTTCTGATTCGAATTCTTCCAAGTGAACAGATGTATAAACGTCATCTTTCACAAGACGCTCACTCATGATAACGGCATCCTCGAAGTTGTAACCTTCCCATGTCATGTATGCGACAATAGGGTTTTGACCGAGGGCCATTTCTCCACCTTCCATAGATGGACCGTCAGCGATAAAGTCACCTTTTTCAACAATATCGCCAACCTTAACCAAAGTACGTTGGTTGTAGGCAGTACCTGAGTTTGAACGACGGAATTTTTGAATAGTATAAACATCAAGAGAACCATCTTCACGACGAACTTCAACTTTATCAGCATCAGAGTAAACAACTTTACCGTCGTGTTGAGCAATAACTGCAGCTCCTGAATCATGGGCAGCTTGATATTCCATACCAGTACCAACATAAGGTGCTTTAGGATCAATCAAAGGCACAGCCTGACGTTGCATGTTGGCACCCATGAGGGCACGGTTAGAGTCATCGTTTTCCAAGAAAGGAATACATGCTGTCGCAACGGCAACTACCTGTTTAGGAGAAACATCCACGAAATCTACAAGGTGTGATGGGTACTCTTGGTTATTACCTTGATGACGACCCATAACGATTTCTTCTGCAAATGTGCCATCTTCGTTCAATTTAGAGTTAGCCTGAGCAACTGTGTACTCATCTTCTTCATCGGCAGTCAACCAAACTACTTCGTTGGTTACTTTACCAGTTGCACGGTCAACCTTACGATATGGTGTTTGAATGAAACCATACTTGTTAAGGTGTCCGTATGAAGACAAGTTATTGATCAAACCGATGTTAGGTCCTTCAGGTGTTTCAATTGGACACATACGACCGTAGTGCGTGTAGTGCACGTCACGAACTTCATATCCGGCACGGTCACGTGTCAAACCACCAGGTCCCAAGGCTGACAAACGACGTTTGTGTGACAACTCTGACAATGGGTTGTGTTGGTCCATGAACTGTGACAACTGTGAAGAACCGAAGAATTCTTTAACAGCTGCGGTTACAGGGCGAATATTGATGATTTGTTGTGGTGTCAAGACTTCGTTATCTTGAACTGACATACGCTCACGTACGTTACGTTCCATACGAGCCAAACCAATACGGAATTGGTTGGCAAGCAATTCACCAACGGCACGGATACGACGGTTACCAAGGTGGTCGATATCGTCTACTTTACCGATACCTTCAGCAAGGTTGAGGAAGTAGCTCATTTCAGCTAAGATATCCGCTGTTGTCAAAGCACGAACTTTATCATCTGGGTTGGCATTACCAACAATTGTAACTACACGATCTGGATCATTTGGTGCAACAACCTTGAATTTTTGAAGAACAACAGGTTCTGTAACCACCGCATAATCATTTGGTGTGTATACAAATTTGTTCAAATCACCATCCAAGTATTCTGCGATTGAATCAATCACATCACGTGTCATTTCAGTACCAGCTTCAACAAGGATTTCACCTGTTTCAGGATCTACCAAGTTTTCAGCAATTGTTTGTCCCAAAAGACGTGTCTTGATGTTAAGTTTTTTGTTGACTTTGTAACGACCAACAGCAGCCAAGTCATAACGACGTGGATCAAAGAAACGAGCTACAAGCAAGCTACGTGAGCTGTCGGCAGTTTTTGGTTCACCTGGACGAAGACGTTCATAAATTTCTTTAAGCGCTTCATCAGTACGTGAATCTGCTGGGTTTTTGTGGATATCTTTTTCAATGGTGTTACGAACCAACTCGCTATCACCAAAGATATCAACAATTTCGTCATCACCTGAGAATCCAAGCGCACGCACAAGCGTTGTGAATGGAATCTTACGTGTACGGTCGATACGAGTGTAGGCGATGTCTTTTGAATCTGTTTCAAGCTCAAGCCATGCCCCACGGTTAGGGATAACTGTTGATCCATAACCCACTTTACCGTTTTTATCAACCTTATCGTTAAAGTAAACACCAGGTGAGCGCACCAACTGAGAAACGATAATACGTTCACCACCATTGATGATGAAAGTACCCATCTCAGTCATAATAGGGAAATCTCCGAAGAAGACTTCCTGAGTTTTGATTTCACCAGTTTCTTTGTTAATAAGGCGGAAAGTCACAAAGATAGGTGCTGAGTATGATGCATCGTGGATACGAGCTTCTTCAAGTGTATACTTAGGCTCTTTCAATTCGTAACCAACGAATTCCAATTCCATAGTGTCTGTGAAGTTTGAGATAGGAAGTACATCCTCAAAAACCTCTTTAAGACCAGTATCCAAGAATTCTTTGAATGAATCCGTTTGGATTTCAATCAAGTTTGGTAAATCAAGAACTTCTTTGATTCTTGAAAAACTACGACGGGTACGATGTTTCCCGTATTGAACGTCATGTCCTGCCAAGTCTTCTACTCCTTTTCTACATTCGAGACTTGCTTTGCAAGTCGTGCACTTTAAATATTTGTCTTCTGCCTTTTTCAGTTGCTTGTCCTATTGACAAGTGATCAAACACCAAGGTCCACTTAGCTGATTAATGATAAGCGAAAAACTTAATCTGTGAATTTTTAGAACCTTTAAATATGCATTACAACACTTGAAAATCCTAAAAATAAGCACAAAAATAGCAGCTAAATCTGACCGAAAAAACGTTGATTTAACTGCTGTATCTCTTGATTGGACAATATTTCAACCAAGTAAGACGACAAATAGTTGTCTATATTATACCTAATTTTTTACTTTTTTGCAAGTTTTCTTGGCAATTCCTAATGCCCTCCAAGAATGCTAGACCAGGCTTTTTGATAGTCACTGTCGGTTCCACCAATAGCAAACTTGTAAGTCGTATCTCCAGGTCCATTTTTAGCCCAGTAAGTATCAACCATTTCACCACTTACAGAAACATTACGACCATTGACAGACACTGTTGCTGGTTTAAGACCTGTTGATTTGAGTACACTTGCCTTAATGGCACTTGAATCGATATTAAACTTGTCTCCAGTTTTAAAAATACCTGGATTAGCATTATAGATAGCGGAAGTCAAACGAGCCATATATTGCGCATTATAGGTGTAACCCGTTTTAGAATTGGTTGGTGTATTATTGTCATAACCAGCCCAACCACCAAGAGTAATACCAGGCGTTGACACAATCAACCAAGCATCCGCAAAGTTATCTGTCGTTCCTGTTTTTCCCATCCAGTCCGCTGAGGCTGCTGCACCATTGACATTTTTCAATTCAGAATGAAATTGAGTTGTTGCTCCCTTAACTACCACTTCTTTGAGCAAGTTATCCATGATGCTAGCCGTAGCTCTTGAAAAGACTTGAACCCCTTCAGATTTATGCTGATAGATAACTTCGCCAGTCCGGTCGGTAATACTATCAATCATATAGCCCTTCTCATAGACGCCACCATTTGAAAGCATTTGATAGGCATTTACCTGTTGGGCAACCGTGGTTTCAATTCCTCCACCAAGAGGCAAACTCTCGATATTGTAATTAGCAATCTTATAACCCATCTTGGTCATGTAACCCTCAACATCAACATCATGACGTTGAAGCATTTGGTAAGTCCAAAAGGCTGGAATGTTCCATGAGGTATTGAGTGCCTCTTGTAGGTTCATCATAGCTGTACCTTTATCACCATCATGGAGAATAGGCGTTCCACCCGTAAAATTAGTTGGGTAGTTAGAAAGGATACTTGAGCTACCCATCAAACCTTGATCAATAGCAATTCCATAAGCGATAATAGGCTTAATAGATGAGCCTGGGGAGCGTGCCGTATCAAAGGCATGGTTATTTTGATTATTTTCGTAACTACGACCACCAACAAATCCTAGAATTGCTCCAGTCGCATTATCCATGAGCACATTTCCGACTTCAACTCCACTATTGCCACCTTGGTCGAGGAGGCCACCATATTGACTCGCAGCATCTTGCATCGCATTATAAACTGCATTATCAATAGTTGTCTTAACGCTGTAGCCACCGGTTTGGAGCTCTTGAAGGGCTCTCTCACGATAGCTTTCCTTTGTCTTATCATTTTTCAAATCTTGACTCGATACCTTGTCACGTTTAACGAGGTAATCATACATGACATCCTGAGCCTCAGACATGACAGAATAGTACAAATAGTCATGACTTACGGCATCAGACTTCTCACCAGCCTTGAAATCTTTAGTGATGTCATAACTCTTATAGCTTTCGTACTGCGACTTATCTAGATAGCCGCCACGATAAAGATTGTAGAGTACATCTTGTTGACGTGCCAAGCCATAAGAAAGATCCTCTGCGTTTTTTAATTGACCGTCAGCTGTATAAGGTGAGTAGACAATTGGGCTCTGTGGTAAACCTGCCAGATAGGCAGCCTGAGGAACTGTCAAATCCGCTGTAGATACGCCAAAGATACCTTGAGCAGCCTCCTCAATACCAGCAATATTTTTCCCCTTGTTATTACGTCCAAAAGGAGAAACATTCAGATAATCGGTTAAAATTTCATTTTTAGAAACACGACGCTCCAATTGTAAGGCATAGATAATCTCTGCCGCCTTACGTTTAAAGGTTGGTGCATCTCCTGTTACCTGTTGCTTAATTAACTGCTGCGTTAGCGTCGAACCACCACTTGAAGAGCCAACTCCCAAAACTGATGACACCAAAGCCCTAAATACTGCCTTTGGCACAACACCCTTATGCTTCTTAAAATTTTCATCCTCAGTCGCAATGATGGCATTTTTGACATTGTTAGAAATCGCATCACTCTCAATAGGTGTTCTCAGCAAGTCAGTATCAATATCCGTAATCTTCTTAGAATCGGAATAGCTCATCGAAGATACCAAACTAACCTCACTAATCTGATTCAACAAGGTTTTGTCCTTAATCGACGGAACAGACTCAATTTGACTCCCCAAATAACCCAAACCAATTCCTGCACCGAACAAGGTAAGGACGATAATAACCACATAAAAGAAATCAGACAAAAGCTTTAAGGTTTTTAAGAAAACATCGCCCATGTCTAAGAGTGTCATCCGGTCCTCAGTCGACTTTCTCCCTTGCTTACGATTCCACTTAGAATCAGTCGTAGCTTTCCTTTCATTAAAAGATTTATCCCCTCTTTTAGACCTAAAACCAGCAAACCTTGTGCGAATAGCCTGCCCTAGTCGTCTAAAATAATTTATTATTTTTTCAAAATTCATAGAAATACCTCAAAGCCTATTATAACAAACTTTGACAAAGCTTGCATAGGCCTACTTTCTTTTGGTATAATGGTGCAGAATATACTTTACTGGAGAATATCATGACAATTTTTGAAGAACTAAAAGCACGTGGCTTGATTTTTCAAACCACAGATGAAGAAGCCCTTGTAAAAGCCTTTGAAGAGGGACCCGTCTCATACTACACTGGTTATGACCCAACAGCAGACAGTCTCCACCTTGGACACCTTGTCGCTATCCTTACAAGTCGCCGACTTCAATTGGCTGGACACAAACCTTACGCCCTCGTTGGTGGTGCAACAGGTTTGATTGGTGACCCATCATTTAAAGATGCCGAACGTAGCCTCCAAACCAAAGAAACCGTTGAAGGTTGGGTTGAAAAAATCCAAGGTCAGCTTTCTCGTTTCCTTGATTTTGAAAATGGTGACAATAAAGCCGTTATGGTCAACAACTATGATTGGTTTGGTTCAGTCAGCTTCATCGATTTCTTGCGTGACGTGGGTAAATATTTCACAGTTAACTACATGATGAGTAAAGAATCTGTTAAGAAACGTATCGAAACAGGTATCTCTTACACTGAGTTTGCCTACCAAATCATGCAAGGTTACGATTTCTACGAACTCAACGATAAGTACGGCGTAACCCTCCAAATTGGTGGTTCTGACCAATGGGGTAACATGACAGCAGGTACTGAGCTCTTGCGTCGTAAAGCGGACAAATCTGGACACGTTATCACAGTTCCACTTATCACAGATTCAACTGGTAAAAAATTCGGTAAATCTGAAGGTAACGCTGTCTGGCTTGATGCTACTAAAACAACACCTTACGAAATGTACCAATTCTGGCTCAACGTTATGGATGACGATGCTGTTCGCTTCTTGAAGATTTTCACTTTCTTGTCACTTGAAGAAATCGAAGAAATCGGTAAAGAATTTGACCAAGCTCGTCACCAACGTTTGGCACAAAAGATTTTGGCTCGCGAAGTTGTTACCTTGGTTCACGGTAAAGAGGCCTACGAACAAGCTGTTCACATCACTGAACAACTCTTCGCTGGTAATCTTAAAGCTCTCTCAGCACGCGACCTTAAAGTTGCCCTTAACGGTGTCCCAACTTATGAGATCTCAGCAGATGAAAATCTGAACATCGTTGAACTTCTCGTCAACGCTAAGATTTCACCTTCTAAACGCCAAGCACGTGAAGATGTACAAAACGGTGCTATCTACATCAATGGTGAACGTGTGCAAGACTTGGATTACACTCTATCAGATGCAGATAAAATTGATAATGAAATTACTGTTATCCGTCGTGGTAAGAAGAAAAACTTTGTCTTGACTTACTAATTTATAGCTATTCTCACTCCTTAATGGAGTGAGTTTTTTTTTACCAAAAAAGAGCAGTCGGATTCCCAACTACTCTCTTCA